>DATBBI010000276.1:0-6325 GCA_036271115.1 Trebonia sp. | reverse complement strand
GCCGGCATCCTGCGGTACAGCACCGACCCGATCGTCTCCCGCGACATCATCGGTGACCCCGCGTCCTGCGTCTTCGACGCCCTGCTTACCCAGGCGGCCGGGACGCTGGTCAAGGTGTTCGGCTGGTACGACAACGAGTGGGGCTACGCGTCCCGGCTCGCGGACCTGGCTGTCCTTGTCGGCAGCCAGCTGTAGGCATTTGCACAGATTTCGGTGAGGAGGATCGTCATGACAACGAGACCTGTCGTCGTCGGAGTGGACGGTTCCGAGGAGTCGCTGCGCGCGGTGGAATGGGCCGCCAGGGAAGCACACCGCCACGGAGCGCCGTTGCGGCTCGTGTCGGCGCCGGCTGTGCCGCCCCGCATGCTGGCATCCGACCCGGCCCCGCAGGGGGTCGCGAAGGTGCTAGGCAGCGTGCCCCGTCGCGCCCTCGCTGAGGCCATCACGCGGGCCGGGGAAGTCGCCCCGGACCTGCTCGTCGACACCGACTTGCTGACCGGGCCGCCGGCGCTGATGGTGACCGGCAGCGGTTCAGGCGCGCTGATGCTCGTCGTGGGCGCGCGCGGCGCGGGCGGGTTCGCCGCGATGCTGCTGGGCTCGGTCAGCAGGTACGCGGCCATGCACGCCTCCTGCCCGGTCGTCGTGGTCAGGGAGGAGACCGGCGCCGTGTACCGCGAGGTCGTCGTCGGCATCCGCGACCCGTACGACGCGACCGCGACCCTGCCGTTCGCATTCGATGAGGCGGCGCGGCGCGGCGCGACCCTGGTCGCGGTCCACGCCTGGCACTGGTCGCCCGCACCGCTTGGCGAGCCCGGGGCCGGGGCCGGGGCCGGGGAGACGGTGACACATCCGGCTAATCACGGGAAGGTGCTGGCGGACGGCAGCCGGAACCTGGCCGAGACCCTGCGGGCGTGGCGGGAGAAGTATCAGGACGTGCCGGTCCGGGAAGATATCGTGCGCGGGCACCCGGCCCGGGTGCTGGCCAGCTACACAGCCCGCGCCGACCTCGTGGTGATCGGGCGCCACGGCGGGCACGACACGGGTCCGGCCATCGGCGCCGTCCAGCATGGCGTGCTGAACCACGCCCATGGCCCCGTCGCCATCATCCCGGCTAAGAGCTAAGGGCTAACGGCGCGGTCGAGCTGGCACAAGGCGGGAGGTTAGGCATGGACTCGTTCTTCAGACTGTTCGCGGCGGGGCCGCTGTTCTTCGTGAGCGCGTGGCTGCTCATGATCTTCGCCGGGATAACGGCTTCCGACGTGGGCATCCGGCCGTTCGGCTACGTGACCTCGATGGTGGTTACGATCGGGCTGTGGCTCACCCTGGCGCCCGCCATCGGCGCGATCGGGCGGGCGAAGCGCGGCAAAGAAAAGATCAACTCGGGGAAGTCATGATGCACACCACCAGGCTTAGCAGGCCCGCGCTGGCCGTCGGTGTCGCCGCTGCTGGCGCGGTAGCGACCGTCGGTCCCGCCGCTTACCTGCTCTTCTTCCGGCGGTGGTGCCTGACCTGGGGCGCCCGCGACGACGAGGTCGCCGCGAAGCTCCCCGGTGACGAGCTGCTGCCGGACGCCGAGCTGGTGAGCACGCGGGCCGTCACCGTCGACGCGCCACCGGAGGCGATCTGGCCGTGGCTGGCGCAGATGGGCAGCGGCCGCGGCGGCGTCTACACCTACGACTGGATCGAGAACCTGTTTGGGCTGGACATGCACAGCGCCGACGAGATCCTGCCGCGGTATCAGGACCTTCGAGTGGGCGACGAGCTCCCCATGGGACCGGGGCGGCCGGGCATGACGGTGGAAGTGCTCGAACCGCCGAGAACTCTCGCCGTCCGGAGCGCCGACCAGAACTGGGTCTGGATCTTCGCGCTGGTGCCCGACGGCGAGTCGACCAGGCTGATCAGCCGCAACAGGATCGCGACGGCGGCCCTCCCGTCCGTCGGGCGCCTCTTCTACACGGTGTTCATGGAGCCAGGCAGCCTGGTCATGGAGCGGAAGATGCTGCTCGGGATCAAGCAGCGCGCCGAGCGCACCGCCGCCGCTAGCTGACCCGTCACGCCACCGTGGGCGCGTACAGGTCGCTGGCGGCGGCGCCGATTATCGCTCCCCACGAACGGGCCCTGTCGGCCTCGCCGTCACGCAGCGTGTCCCCCTTGCTGACAAGGAAGCTCTCCGGCGCGGCGAGCATCCGGCGGCCATGGCCCGCCAGGAGCCTGGAGATGCCGCGGCTGGCGCGGCCGGTGAACAGCGGAGCCCCGCCGAGCCTGGTGTCGAAAGCCACCGCGAGAGTGTTCTGCCACCCGAGGCCGTCGGCCCCTTCGAGCCAGCCGCGCACCCCGGGCCCGTCGGCGTCCGGATCCATGGTCAGCGGGCTGGCCTGCTTGCGGGCCGCGTCGGCCGCCCAGCGCCGGGAGGCGGCGGTGGACATCCGGTGCAGGTGCGTCGGGCCGCCAACGACCAGCAGGTCCGCCGCGGCCACGAGCTCAGACGTAGCCCGGGTCACCGGGACCAGCGTCACGTCGTGCCTGGTGCTCAGGCCGGCCGCGATGCTGACGGCGACGGCGTGCGTGTTGCCGTACATCGATTCGTAGACGACGAGTGCTCGCATGAGGGCCACATCCTTTCCGAGGCTCCGAGGCCAGTCCCCCTGTTTCTCATCGCACACCGGCCGGCGGGCCTGCGGCAGAGGCGAACGCCGGCCATGCCACGGGACCTTTGGACGTTTAGCCAGGTCAATCCGGTCTTTTCGGGCGACCGGCGCAGCCAGTATCCTGACGCTGCATCGCAACCAGGGAGGAGCTGCTGGTGGAGGCGGACGCGGGCGGCCGCCCGGAGCTGCTGCCGCAGCTGCGGCTGGATGAGCTGCTTGCGGAACTGCAGGCCCGGCTGCAGGCGGTGCTATCCGCCAGGGACCGGATGCGCGGCCTGCTCGAGGCCGTCGTCGCGATCAGCTCGGGCCTGGACCTGGAATCGACGCTGCGCCGGATCGTGGAGACCGCGGTCCGGCTGGTGGATGCGACCTACGGCGCGCTCGGGGTCATTGGGGACGACGACGAGGGCGGCAAGCGGCTGGCCGAGTTCATCCCGGTGGGCCTCACCGAGGAGCAGATCAGCCAGATCGACCACTGGCCGGAAGGACGCGGCCTGCTCGGCCTGCTGATCGATGATCCGCGGCCGTTGCGGCTCGCCGACATGGCCACGCACCCCGCGTCGGCCGGGTTCCCCGACGGCCATCCGCCGATGCGCAGCTTCGTCGGGGTGCCGGTGCGGGTGCGGGACGAGGTGTTCGGCAACCTGTACCTCACCAACAAGCGCGGCGGCGGCGAGTTCACCGACGACGACGAGGCGGTGCTGACCGCGCTCGGGGCCGCGGCCGCCGTGGCGGTGGAGAACGCGCGGCTGTACGACGCCGCAAGGCACAGCCAGCGCTGGATCGCCGCTAGCGCCGAGGTCACTACCGCGCTGCTGTCCGGCGCCGACGCGGACGAGGCGCTGGCGAGCATCACGACCAAGGCGCGTGAGCTGTCGGGCGCCGATCTCGCGGTGCTCGCGCTGCCTGACGACGAGGGCCGCAGGATGACGATCGCCTACGCCGACGGCGACGGCGCGGAGGCGGCGCGCGGCCTGGTGCTGCCGGCCGGCCAGTCGCTGTCCGGGCAGGTGCTGGCCAGCGGCGATGCCATCGCCACTGCCGATTTCGCCGCCGACGACCGCACCGCCGCCGTGGCCAGGATCGCGATGAGCCATGTCGGGCCGGCGGTCATCTTCCCGCTGGGCGCGCCGGGCAACCGGCGCGGCGTGCTCACCATCGGCCGCCGCCACGGCGCGGCGCCCTTCCCGCAGGCGGAGGCGGCGTTCGCGGCCTCGTTCGCGGCGCAGGCAGGCATCGCGCTCGAGCTGGCGGCCAGCCGCGCCGAAGCCGAACGCCTCCTGGTGTACCAGGACCGCGACCGGATCGCCCGCGACCTGCACGACCTGGTCATCCAGCGGCTGTACGCGACCGGGATGTCGCTGCAGGGCACGATGCCGATGATCACCAGACCGGAGGTTGCCGACCGCGTCACGCGAGCGGTGGACGACATGGACCAGACCATCAAGGAGATCCGCGGCGCGATCTTTGCCCTCCAGGCCAGGGACGCCGCCAGCGAGCCGGACCCGCGCGCCGACATCGTCCGCCTGGTGGAGGACATGACCCCGATGCTGGGTTTCGCCCCGTCGCTGCGGCTGGGCTCCGGGCTGCGGGGGCTCGCCAGCAGGGAGCTGGCGGATGAGGCACTGACCGTGCTGCGCGAGGCGCTGTCCAACGTGGCCAGGCACGCAGGCGCGACCCAGGCCGACGTGACCGTAGACGTCGACGGCGACGGGACCCTCACCGTCCTGGTGACGGACAACGGCACCGGCATCCCGCCGCAAGGCCCGCCGGGAGGAAGGCGCAGCGGGCTGCGCAACCTCGCCGAGCGCGCCGCCAAGCTCGGCGGCGAGTTCCGCCTCGAACCCGCCGACCCCGGTGCCGAGAAACCCGGGACAAGGCTGGAGTGGCGGGTTCCGGCCGCGGCCCGCGGCCGGTAGCCGGTCGCCACTGGCCGCAGCTAGACGCGAAGCCCGAGATCCCGTCCGGCCTGCCGGAGTTCGTCCCGCACCGACGGGTGCGCGACCTGGCCGATGATCTGCTCCGCCTGGCCGGACGCGTCGTGACCCCAGATCACGGCGGTGCCCTGCTCGCTGACGATGAAGCTGTGCTGGAAGGACGTCACCGGGCCGTCGAGCCTGGGCACCACGGTGGACACGTCCGCCTTCGGGTGCCAGGACGGCAGCGCGATGACCGCCAGACCGCCGGCGGAGTGCAGCGCGCCGACCACGAAGTCGGTCTGCCCGCCGAACCCGGAGTGGATCCGCCCGCCGACCCACGTCGCGTTCGCCTGCGCGAGCAGGTCGACCTGGAGCGCGCTGTTCACCGAGACCATGCGCCGCTGGCGCGCGATCCGCGCCGGGTCGTTCACCGTCTCGGTCCGCAGCATCCGCACGTCGGGGTTGCGGTCCAGCCAGGCGTACAGGTCGGCGCTGCCGAACGCGAACGAGGCGGTCACCGGCTTCGCCGGGTCCAGCGCGCCCGCCTTGGCCAGGCCGAGCACGCCGTCGCTGAACATCTCTGACCACACGGCCAGTCCCCGCCTGTCGTGCAGCCCGGCCAGTACGGCGTCGGGGACGGCGCCGATGCCGAGCTGCAGTGTGGCCCCGTCGCCGACAAGCGCGGCCACCCGGCCGGCGATGGCGGCGGAGACCCCGGTCGCGGGCCGCGACGCCGGCGCCAGCAGCGGCGCCTCCGCCTCGATCGCGTAGTCGACGACATCGCACGGCAGCACGGAGTCCCCGTAGGTGTACGGGACGCGGGGGTTGAGCTGCGCGATCACCAGCCCGCCGCGGGCCCGGGCGGCCTCGATCGCGGCGGGCAGCACGTTCACCTCGGTCCCGAGCGACACGGTGCCGGACACGGTGCCGTCAGACGGAACCGACGTCTGCACCAGCACCACGTCCGGCGGCAGCGCGGTGGCCAGCAGCGCGGGCACCAGCGACAGCCGGCAGGGGAAGTAGCGCAGCCGACCGTGCCCGCGCATGCCCGGCCCGACGAACGGCGACTCGAACGTCACGCCGTCCCTGTCCGGCATCCCGGCCTGCGCGTTGAGTACGAACAGCCGGTACCGCGCCACCGAGCCGTCAAGCACGGCCAGGGCCCGCCACGGAGTGGCGTAGTTACCGCCGGCCACCACCCTTGGGGTGCCCGCCAGCGAGCCGAGCACCACCGCGAGCTCACGTTCAGAAACGAGGCGCATCGCTGCCTCTTGCAGGCCGGTCAGCTCCGACCCGCCGCCCGTTCACGATCACCGGTGAGATCCGGATGAAGTGATCGCGCCGTCCCGGCGCCCACGGGGTGAGCGCGATCTGCTCCAGGTGCCGGATCTCCGCCCCGTCGGTTACGGCCTGGGACTGGCCGACGATGGTGACGCTCCACCCGGTGTGCCCGGCGTCGTCCACGCTGTCCGCCTCGAACGCCACCACGGCACCACGCGTCGCGGCGGCGAGCTTACCGCCGGAGTCCGTCCTGATGACGATGTCGCCGTCGTCCAGCGCGAAGTTCACGAGTTCCACGGTGGGCAGCGCCTGGCGGGTATAGACGATCCGGCCGACCGGCACCGATCCCATCAGCCGCATGCACTCGTCCCGTGACAGGTGCTCGAGGACTGAGCCGTTAGCGTTCATGTCGAGAAGGATGCTGCGACCGGCCCGCGTGCGCCGAGAGACTAAGGTCCCTAATCGGCGGGGCTTCCG
>DATBBI010000275.1:0-7842 GCA_036271115.1 Trebonia sp. | reverse complement strand
CGCGACGGTCCCCGTCGTGACTGGGACCGCGACCGCGGTGACCGTGCCGGGGATCGCGGCGCATCTCGCGGCGACAGAGGTCGTGACGGCGGTGACCGACCCGCAGGTCGCGGCGGACCTCGCCGTGACTGGGACAGCGACCGCGGTGACCGTGCCGGGGATCGTGGCGCATCTCGCGGCGACAGGGGTCGTGACGGCGGTGACCGACCCGCCGGTCGCGGCGGACCTCGCCGTGACGGGGATCGCGATGGCGGTAGCCGCACCGGGGATCGCGGCGGCCCCCGCCGTGACTGGGACCGCGACAGTGGTAACCGACCCCCGGGCCGCGGCGGACCGCGCGGCAACTGGGACCGTGACGGTGGTGACCGCCCCGCAGGCCGCGGCGGACCGCGGGGCAACTGGGACCGCGACGGTGGTGACCGGACCGCAGGCCGCGGTGGACCGCGCCGCGACTCGGATCGCGACGGCGAGCGCGGTTACGAGCGCCGGCCGCGTACGGGCGGATCGGACAGGGCCGGTGCGGGGCGCACGAGTCGGCCGGGGTATGGCGGCGACGCGGAGCGTCGCGGTAGCCGGTCAGGCGACCGCGGCGGCTACCAGCAGGACGGTGCGGAGCGCCGCCCGCCGCGGTACGGTGCCGGGCGCCCGTCCGGCACGGGCCGCGAGGGACGAGACGGCGCCGGGCGCTCGGACAGGCCACGCTCATACGGGTCCGCTGACTCCGGCCGCGCGCCGCACAGCGGGGGCTTCAGCAGGGACATGTCCGACCGGATCGGCGGTTCGTTCCCCGAGGAGCGGACCGGGCGCGGCGGGTACGGTCGCGACCGGCGGCCCGGCGGCCGCGATCCACGTCAGCAGCGCCCGGCTCGGCCGGGAGGCGCTGGCAGGGGCGGACGGCCGGATCGTTCGGCCGAAGGGTCTGGCTCAGGCTTCCGCCCGCGACAGGCGGACGACAGGGATCGGCGGGCCGGGCGCAGGAGCGACAGGGACAGTGGCGCCGCTCCCAGGATCCCGGACAGCATCACGGAAGACGACCTGTCCCGCGACGTCAAGGCGGAGCTGCGCGGGCTGCCCGCGGACCTGGCCGCCACCGTCGGCCGGTACCTGGTCGCCGCCGAGCTGGCCGGCGATCCCGAGCAGGCGTACCGGTACGCGCAGGCCGCGCGCAGGGTGGCCGCGAGGATCGGCGTCGTGCGTGAGGTCAACGGCATCGCCGCGTACCAGACGGGACGCTGGGCGGAGGCGCTCGCGGAGCTGCGCGCCGCACGTCGGCTGACCGGGCGCGACGAGTACCTTCCGCTGATGGCGGACTCAGAACGCGCCCTCGGCAGGCTGGACGCCGCGCTCGAGCTCGTGCACAGCGACGACGCCAGGCGCCTGCCGCGAGCGGCGCAGATCGAACTGCGCATCGTGGAGTCCGGCATCCGCAGAGACCAGGGCCTCGCCGACGCGGCGGTCCTCGTACTGCAGGTCCCCGAGCTCACCGACGGCCGGCTGCGCCCCTGGTCGGCGAGGCTGTTCTACGCCTACGGCGACGCCCTGCTCGCCGCGGGCCGCCCAGAGGCAGCCAGGGAAGCCTTCTCCCGTGCTGTCGTCGCCGACGAGGAGGAGCAAACAGACGCCCTGTCCCGCCTCGACGAACTCGACGGCGTCACCCTCGAAGACCTCGAGGACTACGAAGACGAAGACGAGGCCGACCTCGACGACGAGGCCGACGTCACAGACGAGGCTGACGAGGCTGACGAGGACGATGAAGACGAGGCCGAGGACGAGGATCTCGACGAGGACGACGACCTGACGGACGAAGCCGACGAGGACGATCTCGACGACGAAGACTTCGACGCCGAGGACGACCTGACAGACGAGAACCTCGACGACGAAGAAGACCTCGACGACGAAGAAGACCTCGATGAGGACGACCTGACAGACGAGGCCGAGGACGGTGAGGACCTCGACGTAGAGGACGATCTCACTGACCAGGCGAAGGACGACAAGGGCGACGCCGACGACGAAGGAGACTCCGCAGCCGAGGCGGACGGCGACACCTGACGGACGACTTATCGTGCGGGATTTGCCCCGGATTCCGTGGGCTAATCCCGCACGTTCTTTTCTGGCGGCTTCCAGTGTGCCGATCGGGGCTGGCGTGACTGGTGAGTTTTCAACCTCAGGACACGATCGCCGCGACGCTCAGCCGACAGGCGTTTCCAGCTTGTCCAGCCAGCCCCAGATGCCCTGCACGTTCAGGGCCGGGCCGGTCATCCGCTCGAACCTGGCGGCGAGCGCCGGGTCGGCGTCAGGGCCGAGCACGGCATACCGGGACAGCGTGCGGGAGCGCACCATGGCGACCGCGTGGTCGAGGTCCATGCCCGCGGCGCGGGCCTCGCGGGTGCGCGACACCCACACGTCGATCTCCTCCGCGGCACGGGCGAGGGTCGCGTCCACGTCGGTCACCGGCCCGTAGTGGCTGAAAAGCAGCCGGGAGGGCCGCAGCGCGGCGAAGCGACGGAGCGAGGCCAGCGCCGTCTCCTGGTCGAAGTCGGGCGGCGGAGTGGCCGGCCGCAGGTCGCCGGTCTCCGGGATGTAGACCCCCGCCGCGTCGCCCACGTACAAGTCGCCGGTGGCCGAGTCGGTCAGCCCGACGTGATGCTTGGCGTGCCCGGGGGAGTAGTGGCTGTCCAGCCGCCGCCCGTCCCCGAGGTCGATGCTGCCCACGTCGTCCAGCGCGACGATCCGGTCCGCGGGGACCGGCGCCAGCTCCCCGAAAAGCCTGTCAAGCGCGGCCCCGTATACCACGCGGGCGCCGGCCATCAGGCGGCTCGGGTCGGCGAGGTGCCGAGCGCCCTTGACGTGCACCGCGACCTCCGCGTCCGGGTACATGGCCGCGATGTCGCCGGCGCCGCCCGCGTGGTCGAGGTGGATGTGCGTGACCACGACCGTGGCCAGGTCCGCCGCTCCGACCCCCAGGGCGGCGAGCGCGGCCCGCACCACCGGCGCGGACGCCGAGGTGCCCGTTTCCACGAGGCACGGCCGGCTGCCCCTGATCAGGTAACCGGCTGTTATCCCTGCGTATCCGGCCATCCGGGTGTCGATCTGGAAGACATCGCTGCCGAGGTCGGTAATGTCACTATCTGAATATTTTCCGTCGCTCCTAGCAATGTCGTCACGCACCCGACTATTGTCCCAGACTAAGGAAAGGGAAGAGCCCATGGACCTCATGCTCAGTGAGTACTCCGCCGCTCCGGGTAGCACCGTCATAGCGGTGAGCGGAGAGATCGACGTTTACACGGCGCCCCGGCTCAGGGAGGCGATCGTCAGCCTGACAGACGCGGGGAACTACCGCTTGATCGTGGACATGGAAGGCGTCGAGTTCCTCGACTCCACCGGGCTTGGCGTCCTCGTCGGGGGCCTGAAGCGGGTGCGCGCGCACGACGGCGCCATCGACCTTGTCTGCACCCAGGGCCGCATCCTCAGGATCTTCCGTATCACCGGGCTGAGCCGGGTCTTCAATATCTACGATTCAGTGGACGAAGCCCTGGCCAGCCACGATAAGCCGGACATCCACCTCGCCGTCGCCGACGAGCCAGCCGATTCCGCGGACTAGCCGGCCGTCCAGCGGCGCCCTCACGGCTCGAACGTCCTGAGCACCAGCCCCGTCCGCGGCTTGGGGCCGAACGACGTGGATTTGCGCGGCACCCGCTCGCCGTGCGCGGCCACGTCCTTGACCGCGGCTAGCGGCATCGGGTTGCAGATGACGGCGGTGCCGCCGGCGTCCAGCGCCATCCGCATCGCCTCGCCCGCATCGTGCGAGATCAGCACGTCGCGCTCGTTGTCCTTGATCAGCCACAGCTGGGCCAGCAGCAGTTCCTGCATGACGGATGCGTCCAGTGCCCGCCAGCGCGGCGACGCCTCGGCTGGCATCGCGGCTGCCAGCTGGTCCTCGTCCGGCTGGGTCAGCAGCCAGCAGCCGGGCCGCCCCACCAGCAGGAACGCGGTGCCGTCCCGTCCCGCGTCGGCCAGCCGGCCCACGGCGGCAGAAACGTCGCCCGGCGGCACGTCCGCCAGCTTCTCGACGGTGAACGCCTCCGCGGCCAGCCGCGCCGCCTCCTCGGGCGCCAGGTGCGGGATCACCCGGTGGATCGCGCCGAGCCTGGGCGGGTAGGCGTCCGCGTCGACAAGGAACGCCAGCCCGTAATCCCATGGTCCCGCGTCGTCCATCAGGCTGCGCAGCTCCCGGTAGGCGGCGTACCTGTGGTGCCCGTCGGCGATCAGCGCGGTCCGTCCGGCCAGGTCGGCGGCGATGGTGGCGTGCTCGTCCGGGTCGGTCAGCCGCCACAGCCGGTGCGTGATCCCGTCGCTGGTGATCGCGGATACCAGCGGCGGCCGCTCGTCCGCCGCGAGGTCGACGAGCCGGGATGCCGGGCCGGCGGGGCCCCCGTGCCCGCCGGAACCCGCGGCACCCGGTCCGTCCAGCGCGTCGAGCGAGTCGGCGCCGGACTCCCCGCCGTTATAGACGAGCAAGATCGGCTCGAGGTTGGCCCGAGTCGCCATCATGAGCTCACGCCGGCCCGACACGATGGCGGGCATCACCCCTTCGTGCGGCAGGATGCCGTCGGTGCCCACGCCGACGAGCCCGATGAGGCCGCGCTGCGTGAAGCCGGGACCGCGCTGCTCGTAGACGTACAGCGCGGGCTCTGGGTCGGGCGCCAGCACGCCCGCCGACAGCCACGACCCCAGCCGCTCCGCGGCCACCGCGCCCGCGGCGTGGGCGTCGAGCTGAATCGCGGGCAGAATGAGCCGGACGACGTTGTACGGCGAGGCCGCGAGCAACGCGTCGAGCGTGCCAGGGCCGATCACGTCGTACGGTGGTGAGGTGACGTCGGCGAGCCCGCTCACCCGGACCGGGTCGTAGCGGACGCCGCGGAACGGCGCCAGTACGACACCCGAGCCAGGGCTGGACGGAGAGTGGGTCTGCACATCATGTCTGAAGGACCAAGCGGCGGCTGGGATTCCCCATTTCAGGAAAACACCCCGGAAACGGACGACGTGCACGCCTGGTACACCACCGGGATGGAGCTGCTCGGCAAGGGCAGCCCGGCCGCCGCGGCCCAGGTGCTGCAGCGCGCGGCGGCTGCCGAGCCGCAGTCGCGCAGCGTGCGCGAGGCCCTCGCCCGTGCTCAGTTCGACACCGGGCGGTACGCGGAGGCGGCGGACAACTTCCGCGTGATCGTGGAGGCGAACCCGAGTGACGACTACGCGCACTTCGGGCTGGGGCTGGCGCTCGCCCGTACCGGTGACCCCGAGGCCGCCGCGGAGTACCTCGCTCTGGCCGCCGCGATGCGGCCGGACCGCAAGCCGTACACCGACGCACTCCGCCAGGTGCGCGCGACCCTCGAGGCCCGCAAGCGGACGGCGGAGTGATGGCGGCTGGTTCCCGCCCCCTCGGCGCCGCCTACGACGTGGCGCTGCTCGACCTCGACGGCGTGGTGTACATCGGCGGCATCCCGATACCGGGCGCCCCCGAGGCCCTCCAGCAGGCCAAGCGCGGCGGCATGCGCCTCGCCTACGTCACCAACAACGCCTCCCGCACCCCGGCGGCCATCGCGGGCCTGCTGGCGGGCATGAACGTCCCCGCCGACGAGGCCGACGTCGTCACCTCCGCTCAGGCCGCGGCCCGGCTGCTCGCCGACAGGCTGCCGCCGGGCGCCAAGGTCCTCGTCATCGGCGCGACCGCGCTGCGGCTCGCCGTCAGGGAACGCGGCCTCACGCCGGTCTCTACCGCCGTCGACCAGCCGAAGGCGGTCGTGCAGGGATACGGCCCCGGCATCATGTACGCGACTCTCGCCGAGGGCGGCCTCGCCGTGCGGGCGGGGGCGCTGTTCGTCGGCACCAACGCGGACAGCACCCTGCCTGGCCCGCGCGGCATCCAGCCGGGCAACGGGTCGCTGCTCCAGGTCATCGCTTACGCGACCGGCACCGCCCCGGTCATCGCGGGCAAGCCGGAACCGCCGCTGCACCGCGAGTCGGTGATCCGCACGAACGCGAAGCACCCGCTCGTCGTCGGCGACCGGCTGGACACCGATATCGAGGCCGCGCACCGCGCCGGCGCCGACAGCCTGCTGGTGCTCACCGGCGTCTCCCGCCCCGCCGACGTCGTGCTCGCGCCGCCGTCGCAGCGCCCCACCTACATCGGCGAAACACTCGACGCCCTGCTCCAGCCGTACCCGGATGTCACTCTTACGGGTGACGGCGCGACGTGCGGCGGCTGGACGGCGCAGCGGGCCGAGGACGGTCAGGACGCCGGACTCACCCTGAAGGGCTCGGGCAGCGCCATCGACGGCCTGCGCGCGCTCGCCGCCGCCGCGTGGCAGGCAGGCGACGGTCGCACCGCGGACGACATCAAAGCCGCCCTCAAGGAACTCGCCGCCGCTGGCCTGCCGACTTGACAACACACCACCTTTACGGTCTTCTAGTGCCCATGCCAGCACGCATGAGCACCCGAGTCGCCATGTTGTGCTGCCGCGTTCCCGCGTGTTGTCGCTGACCCCGCATCCAGGAGTCAGTCCAGCCAACACGCGAAGGAACCTCTCGTTGAACGCCGACCTTTCGGTTGCCCCTGAGATCGCCCAGCTCGCCGCCCCGTTCGTGCCGCTGCCGCCGTCCAGGGAAAACGCCGCGCCGCATACCGACGGCCGCCGGGCGGGCCAGCTCAGCGAGCTCGCCGCCGCCCCGCAGCGCTGGTGGGACCTGGTCCGCTTCGATCCGGACGCACCGCTGCGCGTCCCGGTGCCGGGAACGGCAGGCGCCTGGCTGCTGGTGCTGCCTCCCGGCGCGGTCACCGACTGCGACTGCGGGTACGCCACGCTGCTCGCCGGGGAAGCCGCCGAGGCGGGCCGCCCGCTGCGCGCGGGCCGGGTCCGGGTGCACGGCGACGGCGCCGCGCACCGGCTGCTCGGCGCGGGTCACGGGTACTCGGTGAGCCTGCACTACGCCGCGCGGCCCGCCGGTATCACCCCGGGGGAGTAGACCGGAATCATCACTAGGACCGACGCCGTGCATACCCCGCGCCGGCAACACTGGGGTCGTCTCTAAAGCAGAGAGGACAATCTCCCATGATCGAGGTACGGGGCCTCACGAAGCGATACGGCGATAAGGTCGCCGTCAGCGATCTTTCTTTCGGCATCGAGCCGGGCAAGGTGACCGGCTTCCTCGGCCCGAACGGCGCAGGCAAGACCACCACCATGCGGCTGATCCTCGGGCTTGACTACGCGGACGCGGGGACGGTCATCGTTGACGGCAAGCAGTACCACGACCTGGCGTACCCCATGCGCGAGGTCGGCGCCCTGCTGGACGCCAAGGCGGTGCACGGGGGTCGCAGCGCCTACAACCACCTGCTGTGCCTGGCACAGACCAACAACCTGCCGACGTCGCGCGTCGGCGAGGTGCTCGAGCTGGTCGGGCTTTCCGACGTGGCACGCAAGCGGTCCAAGGGCTTCTCGCTCGGCATGAGCCAGCGGCTCGGCATCGCGGCGACCATGCTCGGCGACCCGCACGTGCTCATGTTCGACGAGCCGGTGAACGGGCTCGACCCCGAGGGCATCCTGTGGATTAGGAACCTCATGAAGGCGCTGGCCGCCGAGGGCCGCACGGTCTTCGTGTCCAGCCACCTGATGTCGGAAATGGAGAACACCGCCGACCACCTGATCGTGATCGGCAGGGGCAAGCTCATCGCCGACTGCACGATGGCCGAGTTCATCGCCCGCTCGTCCGGTGCGGCGGTGCGGGTGCGGACACCTTCTCCTGACCAGCTGCTGCTCGCCGTGGCCGCCAAGGGCGGCACCGCCA
>DATBBI010000274.1:0-5022 GCA_036271115.1 Trebonia sp. | reverse complement strand
CCAGTCGGCCGTCATGGCGCTCGAGTTCGCCCGCGCGGGGATCACCGGGGCGCACGACGCGCTCGAGGGGCGCGCGGGCTGGTACCCCGCCTTCTTCGGCGGCCGGTACGGGTACGTGCGCGACCGGCTGACCGGCGGCCTCGGCGAGACGTTCCGCGGCGACGAGATCAGCATCAAGCCCTACGCGTGCTGCAAGTACGGCCACAACGCGATCACCGCGGCGATCGCGTTGCACGACGATCCCGGGATCAGCCTCGGGTCCATCGCCGAGGTGGTCGTCCGCGTCGGCCAGGACACCTGGGACATCATCTGCGATCCTGTCAGCGTGAAAGCGTCTCCCGAGCAGCTCGCCGGGCCGGACGGGCTGGCGCTCGCCCAGTTCAGCCTGCCGTTCATGGTCGCGACCGCGCTGCTGCGCGGGCGGCTGTCGGCGGCCGAGCTCGACGCCGGGTGGCGCGCCAGCCCGGCGCTCGCGTCGCTCCTGCCCAAGGTGACGATCGTGGTCGACGACGCGGACCTCACCCCGGACATGATCCCCGAACCCGGCCGCATTGAGGTCCTGCTCGCCGACGGCGGGCGGCGGACCGCCGAGGCGACCAGGACACCAGGACACCCCGATCACCCGCTTGACGACGCGGCCCTGCACGCCAAGTTCCGCTCCTGCGCGCGCCGCCTCGGCCCGCGCGGGACCGAGGCGCTGCTCGAGGCGCTGGTACATCTGGACGAGGTCGAGGACATGCGGCAGGTCGCGCGGCTGACGGTACCGGAATGACGGTGCACGAGAGCGGCCAGGCGCCGTCGTCGGCCACCGGCGGCGTGCCGATCACCGACCTGTTCGCCGTGGACGCGGACGGTGTATCACCGGCCGTGCTGCCGCCGTCCGGCGGCGCTCCCCGCGGCTTCGGGGGGCACGTCGCGGCGGTGACGCTCGCCGCCGCCTACGCCACTGTGCCGCCGGGGCTGTCCGTCCATCACGTGCACGTGGAGTTCCTCAGGCCCGCGATCTCCGGGTGTCCGCTGCGGGCGAGCGTGCGGTCGTTCCGCGACGGCCGGACCATCGGCAGGCGGTTCGTCGAGGTGGCGCACGACGGCGAACCGCCCTGCGCGATCGCGACCGCGACGTTCAACCGCCGCGACGACCGCGGCCCAGAGCACCAGCCGCCGATGCCGGCGGCGCCGGACGTAGCGGAGGTCCCGCTGGGGCGAACCGACCCGGTTGAGATCAGGCGTGTCGCCGACCCGGCCGATCCGGCGCACCAGCAGACGTGGCTCAGGCCGCATGCCCGGCCGCTGGCCGCCGAGCCCTGGCTGCACGACTGCGCCCTGCTGTTCCTGTCCGACTACACGATCTTGTGGCCGATCCTGACCGTGCACGGCCTGGACCCGGAGCGCCACCGGCACACCGCGACCGGCAGCGTCGCGCACACGATGTGGTTCCATCGTCAGGGCCGCGCCGACGACTGGCTGCTGTACGATCAGCGGACCCCGGCGACGTCCGGCGGGCTCGGCCACGCGGAGGGCCGCATCTTCAGCCGGTCCGGGGTGCTGCTCGCGAGCGTAACGCAGGTGGGACTGCTCCGTTCTCCCCAGGAGTTAGCGTCGGCGCGTGATCGAGAGCCAGCTCATGCCGTCCCACCACCCGCCGGTGCACTTCGTCGGGACCGTCGGAGATCCGCAGCGACCGGGCGTGAGCGTAGAGGTCGGCGAGGATGCCGGGGGCGGAAAGACCGTCGGCGCCGTGCGCCTGCATCGCCAGGTCGACGATGTCCGCCGCCTGGGCGGGCACCGCCGCCTTAGCGATCGATTCCGCCGTCGCGAGGCCCGGCTGGCTGGCCATCGCCCGCACCAGCGCCCGCATCGACTCGACGGCGATCCGCGCGCCCCCCACACGGTCGATCCACAGATCGTTGTCGGCGAGCGAGCGCCCGCGGACCACGCGAGACCGCAGCCTGCCGGTCATCAGTTCCAGCGCCCGCTCAGCCGTGCCGACTAGGCGCATGCTGTGCAGCAGCCGGGCCGGGCCGAGGACGCGCTGCGCGGCGGCCAGCCCGCCGCCGGCCTCCCCGAGGAGCTCGCCGCACGCATCGGTGAAGACGATGTCGGGGTGGCCTCCGCGGTACGCGTCGGAGTATCCGAGCACATCGTGGCGGTTGGTAAGCGCGACGCCGGGATCGTCGCGGCGGACGAGAAGGAGCGAGTACCGGCCGGCCGGCCTCGCGTCCGGCTCCGTCAGCGCGAGCACGACCAGGATTTCGCAGTTGTGCGCCTCTGCGCCGGTGCACCACGACTTGACGCCGGTCACGCGGACCGTGCCGTCCGCCGCGCGCTCCCCGCGGGTACGCAGCGACCGCGGGTCCGATGAGGCCGCCCCCGGCTCTGTCATGCAGTACGCGCTCGAGATCGTGCCGTCCGCCAGCGCGTCCACCCATGCCGAGGCCTGCTCCGCCGACCCGAGCGCGGCGAGCAGCTCGAGCACGGCGGCGTCCGGGTTCAGGCTGTGCAGCGCGACCTGCCCGATGACCGGGCTGCGCCCCACGATCTCGGCGAGGTCCGGGGTCTCGGGGTCGCTGACCGCGAGGCGCGCCGGGTGCAGGGAGCTGAAGAGGTTCCACAGCCCTCGGCGCCGCGCCTCGTCGCGGACCCGGATCAGGACAGGGGAGGCGATGGACCCGGTGCCGCCGTCGGCAGCGAACTCCGCTTCCGCCGGGTAGACGCACTCGGCGAAGAACGCGGCGAGGTCCGCCGTCAGCCGCCCGCTCACGCCACGGCGCGCTGTTCGAGGTAGCGGGCCCGCGCGACGCGGCGCAGCAGCTTGCCCGAGTCGCTCCTGGGGATCTGCGGCAGTACGACGTAGTCGCGAGGCACCTTGTAGGCGGCCAGCGCGCTGCGCAGGAACGCCTCGAGCGTGTCCGCGACGGCGGCGTCCGCGCCGTCGCGCAGCGATACCGCCGCCACGGCGCGCTGGCCGAATTCCTCGTCAGGCACGCCGAAGACCGCGCAGTCGCTGACATCGCGGTGCTCGGCCAGCCGCGCCTCGATCTCGGCCGGGTAGATGTTGTTGCCGCCGGACAGGATCAGGTCCTGCCGGCGGTCCCGCAGGTGCAGGTACCCGTCCGCGTCGAGCTCGCCGATGTCGCCCGCCGATACCAAGCCCTCCCGCTCGACCTCGGCCCTGGCCTCCGGGTGGCCGAGATAGGTGAAATCGGGCGTGCCGTGCATGCGCGCGTAGATCTCCCCAGGCGTGCCGGGCGGGCACCGGGCGCCTGACTTGGAGAAGATCCTGATCTCGCTGGTCAGAAATGGCCGGCCGACGGTCCCCGGGTGCGCGAGCCATTCCGCCGTATCGCACAGCGCCACCACGCCGGTCTCCGTCGACCCGTATTGCTCCCAGATCACGGGCCCGAACCAGTCGATCATGTCGCGCTTGACCCTCGGGGGACACGGCGCGCCCGTGTGCAGGACATGGCGCAGCGTCCTGATGTTGTGGCGAACGCGCTTGTGCGGCGGCAGTCGCAGCAGCCGGACGAACATGGTGGGAACGACCTGCGCGTTGGTGATGCCATGCCGGGCGACGAGCCGCAAGAACTCGGCGGCGTCGAACCGCGGCATCACCACCAGCAGGCCGCCGAGCCGCAACGTCGTCTGGGCGAAGTTGGACGCGAACATGTGGCACAGCGGCGTGGTCACGAGCCCGCGGCTCTCCGGGGTGAGGCCATAGCAGGCCTCCAGGACCGCCTGACGTCGGATCGTCTCCTCCTTGGTCGGGGTGCCGCGGACGACGCCCTTCGGCGTACCGGTGGTCCCCGACGTGTAGAAGAGACTGTTCATCGACGCGTCAGGACGCGACGCCGGCGCCGCGGCGATGTCGCGGCCCGTGCCGCCGCGGACCACCACCTCGTCGTAGTCGAGGCACCAGGGCTGGACCACACGGGTGTCCGCCGGGATGCCGTACGCGTCCGCCACCTCGTCCGGGGTGTGCTGGGCGATGGTCGTGACGCCGTCGAGCACGTCCCGCATCGGCTCGAGCAGGTCGGCGTCACCGATCGCGATCCGCGCCCCGCTGTCCCGCAGCAGGAAGTCCAGCTCCGTGGCGGTGGCATGCGGACTGGCCGGCACCACGCGCGCGCCCGCGAGCGCCACCGCCATCGTGACCTCGAGCGGGAGAAACGAGTTACGGGCGAGGAGCATCACCGTGGACGGATCGGCGGCGCCGAGTCGCGGCAGCGCGGCGGCGAGGTCGTGCGCGTTGCGCCGCAGGCTCGTGAGATCCCTGAAGGTTGATCCAAGCCAGGCGCCGGTCATCGTGGACACGACGGCATGGTATCAGATATAGATAACTTATTATATTCTTATCTCGAAACGAGCGCTGGTCGCACGGCCACCGGAGGCGGACAGATGATCACCACGCGGTTCACAGAGCTGTTCGGGGTCAGGCATCCCATCGCACAGGGCGGCATGCAGTGGGTCGGCCGGGCGGACCTGGTGGCCGCCGTCGCCGAGGCGGGCGCCCTGGGATTCATCACGGCCCTGACTCAGCCGACGCCCGAGGCTCTCGCGGCCGAGATCGCGCGCTGCCGGGAGATGACCGGCCAGCCGTTCGGCGTCAACCTCACGATCCTGCCCTCAATCAACCCGCCGCCCTACGACGAGTACCAGCGCGTCATCGTCGAATCCGGGATCAAGATCGTGGAGACGGCCGGCGCCAACCCCGAGCCGCACATCGGCATGTTCCACGACAACGGGATCAAGGTCATCCACAAGTGCACGAGCGTGCGGCACGCGGTGAAGGCCCAGGCGATCGGGGTCGACGCGATCAGCATCGACGGCTTCGAGTGCGCGGGGCACCCGGGGGAGGATGACGTTCCTGGCCTGATCCTGATTCCGACGGCGGCCGACCAGATCACGATCCCGATGATCGCGTCCGGCGGGTTCGGTGACGGGCGCGGGCTGGCCGCGGCGCTCGCGCTCGGCGCCGACGGCATCAACATGGGAACCCGGTTCATGGCGACCGCCGAGGCGCCC
>DATBBI010000273.1:0-10540 GCA_036271115.1 Trebonia sp. | reverse complement strand
TCGGTCGAGCCGCCGATGTGCGGGGTGAGGATGACGTTGTTGAGGCCGCGCAGTTCGGAGACGAACTCCTCGCCGTTGCCCTTGGGCTCGCGCGGGAACACGTCGATCGCCGCGCCGGCGATGTGCCCCGACTCGATGTGCTTGCGCAGCGCCGCGTGGTCGACGACGAAGCCGCGGGACAGGTTCAGGAACAGCGACCGCGGCCGCATCCTGGCAAACTCTTCCTCGCCGAAGAACCCGTGATTGCCCGAGCGGCCGTCTACGTGCAGCGTCACGGTCTCGACCGACTCCAGCAACTCCTCGAGCGAGGAGCAGCGACGGGCGTTGCCGATGGCGAGCTTGTCGGCGACGTCGTAGAAGTAGACGGTCATGCCGAGGCTCTCGGCGATCACCGACAGCTGGGTGCCGATGTTCCCGTAACCGACGATGCCCAGCTTCCTGCCGCGCACCTCGTGCGCGCCCTTGGCGGACTTGTCCCAGGTGCCCTGGTGCATCTTCGCGTTCTTCTCCGGCAGCCGCCTGGCCATCGAGATGATCTCGGCGATCGCCAGCTCGACGACGCTTCGGGTGTTGGAGAACGGCGCGTTGAACACCGGCACGCCGCGCTTGGCCGCCGCGGCGAGGTCGACCTGGTTCGTCCCGATGCAGAACGCGCCGACCGCGAGCAGGTCAGGTGCGGCCGCGAAGACCCGCTCCGTGACGTGGGTCTGCGATCTGATGCCGAGGAGACTGACGCCCTGGAGCGCCTCGATGAGCTCTTCCTCGCCGAGCGCGCGTGGCATCGTGCGCACTTCGTAGCCGGCCTTTGTCAGTCGCGCCGTCGCGTCCGGATGAATGTTCTCCAGCAGCAGCGCGCGGTTGAGCGTGTCCAGCGTCAGCACCTCTCCCCGTGGACGGAATGTGACCACCGTGCGTCACTGTACAGGATCGTCAGGAACGGATTGTGTCCGTCGCGCACAGCCGGATGGCTCGTCGGTCGGACCGTCAAGCGGCCCGTCAGGCAGGCCGGACCGCGCCGAATCCAGTCCCGTCCACGGCGGCGAGCTGGGCCAGCCGCCCGCGGACCTCGCCGGTGTCCACGCCGGGGATCCTGGTCAGCACGGCCAGCGCCTGCTCCCAGCTGAGCCTGGCCCGCGCGGGCAGCCCGGCGGTGAGCTGCGTGTCCCCGAGCCGGATCAGGGACGAGGCCTGGCTCTCCGCGTCGCCAATGTCGCGGTAGATGTCCACCGCCTGCTCATAATGCGCGATCGCCTGGCCGTAGTCGGCGAGCCCGTCGTAGGCGTAGCCCATGCTGTCCAGGGTGTCCGCCGCGCCGCTGCGGCTGCCCGACTCGCGGTGCAGTTCCAGCGCGCGCCCGCAATGCCGCAGCGCTTCGGCGTGCCTGCCGAGATGCGCGTAGATCCAGCCGACCGCGTTCTCCGAGTAGGCGACCACCGCGGGGGTGGCGAACGCGCGGCGCAGCCGCAGCGCCTCGAGGGCGTGCTCGAGCGCTTCCGCGTAGCGGTGCTGCTGGTCGAGCAGCAGCGCCAGCCCGTGCCGCACCTGCCCGATGTTGGCCTGGTCGCCGAGCTCGGTGAACAGCTCGAGCGACAGCGTCAAGTGCTCGAGACTCTCGGCCCAGTCGCCGAGCCGCCCGCTGACGTGGCCGAGGTCGTAGTGCACGTGAGCGAGGGCGACCGGGTCGCCGAGGCGGTGCGCGCAGGCCAGCGCCGTGCGCTGCAGCGCCGCGACATCCTGTATCTGGCCGCGGCGCTTCAGGATCGGTGACCAGTGCCACGCCAGCGTCCAGCAGTAGGCCTCAAGGCCCGGCTCGGCCGCCATGGCGATGATGGCCTCCTGCAAGACGCGGTGTTCTGCGTCGAACCAGGCGAGCGCCGCCTCGTAGGAAGCGAACTTCTCCGGGGCGACGTCTGGCGGCCAGGGCGGCAGCTCGACGCGCCCGCGCGCCGGGTACAGCCGCTCGCTCGCGGCGCGGGCGGTCCGCACATAGTGGTCGGCCAGCCGGCGGCGTGCCGCCTCGCGCTCCGCCGCACGCTCGCCTTCCGTAGCCTGTTCGGCCGCGTAGGCGCGGAGCAGCTCGTGGCAGCCAAGCCGGCCGGCCGCGTCTTCGGTCAGCAGCGAAGCCCTGGTCAGCTCGGTGAGCGCGGACCGTGCCTCGCCGGCCGGCAGCCCGGCCAGGCTGGCCGCGGCGGCGGCGGAGATATCAGGCCCCTGATGCAGCCCGAGCAGCCGGAACATCCGGGCCGCCGGCGGGCTGAGCTTGCGGTAGGACCAGGAAAAAACGGCCCGCAAGTCGGTGACCTCGTCGCCGGTTTCCAGCGCGTCCAGCCGGCCGCGCGCGTCCCGCAGCTCGGCTGCCAGGTCACCGAGCGCCACGCCGGGCCTCGTGACGGCCCTGGCGCAGGTCACGCTCAGCGCCAGCGGCAACCCGGCGCAGTGGCACGCGAGTTCGGCGGCAGCGTCCGGCTCGGCGGCCACCCGCTCCGCGCCAAGCCGCCCGGCGAGCAGTTCCGTTGCCTCGGCGTTGGAAAGCACGCCCAGCGGGAGCAGGCGCGCGCCCTCGGCGGCCACCAGCCCGGTCAGCTGGTTACGGCTGGTGATCACCACCATGCAGCCAGGGCTGGCCGGGAGGAGCGGCCTGACCTGTTCCGTGGAGCGCGCGTTGTCGAGCAGCAGCAGCATGCGCCTGCCCTCCAGCAGGCTGCGGAACAGCCCGGTCTGCGCGTCCACGGTGGCCGGAACCTGCCGCGGCGGCACGCCGAGCGCGTCGAAGAAGGCCTGCAGCGCGATGCCGGGCTCGGTCGGCACGGCGGACGGGTCGAAGCCGCGCAAGTTCACGTAGAGCTGGCCGTCGGGGAAGCGCGACGTTACCTGACGGGCAAACCTGACTGCCAGCGTCGTCTTGCCGACGCCCGCGGTCCCCGTTACGACGACGACAGCGGGCTCGCTCGCGTCCGCGGTCAGCATGGCGTGCAGCTGGTCCAGCTCCGCCGTCCTGGCGGCGAAGCCGGCGGCCTCAGGAGGCACCTGCGCCGGGGGCGGCGCGGACCGCAGCAGCGTCACCGTGTTCTCGTTGTCGCGAGCATCCGGCTGCCCGGCGAGCGCGGGGTCCATGGCCAGCAGCTGCCCGTGGATCCTGGTCAGCTCGTCGCCGGGATCGATGCCAAGGTCCTCGGCCAGCTGCTCCCTCGCGTCCTGGAACACCTGCAGCGCCTCGGCCTGCCTGCCGCACCGGTACAGCGCGATCATCAGCAGGCCGCGCGCCCGCTCGCGCAGCGGGTGCGCTGTTACCAGCGCGGTCAGGTCGGGCACCGCCTCGGCGGCCCTGCCCAGCGCGAGCAGCAGGCCGGCGCGGTCCTCGGCGGCGCCGGTGCGCAGCTCGCCCAGCCGCTGCCGTTCAGCCTCGGCGAACGGACCTGGCACGCCCGCGAACGGAAGCCCGCGCCATAGCGCGAGCGCCTCCGTCACGGCCCGTTCCGCTGCCGCGGCGTCGCCCGCGGCCCGCAACTCGCGGGCCTGGCTGAGGCACTGCTCGAAAACGGCGGCATCCAGGCAGCCAGGATCGAGCCTGAGCATGTAGCCGCCGCCTGCGGAGACAAGCACCCTGCCGGGCGTCCGACGCGACCGGTCAGGGACGCTGCGTGGACGGTCCGGTTCCAGGACCCGCCGCAGGCCCGCCACGTACGTGTAGATGCCGCCCTCGGCGGTGGCCGGCGGCTCCTGGCCCCACACCGCGTCGACCAGCTCGCCGCGGGATACCACGCGATTGGCGCGCGTCGCGAGCATGCCGAGGACCGCCAGCTGCCGGGGCTGCCCCGCTTGGATCTCTTGCTCATCCCGCCAAGCCGTCACCGGCCCCAGCACACCCACTCGCAGCGACACCACAGCCTCGCTGCCCCCTTCGTGCTCGGCACAACCAGCCTGCCTCGCTCTGCCTGCTCCAGGTGCTGCCCGGTCCAGGTGCCTACTACACAACGCGATCAGACGGTCATTGATACGGAGATTACCCGACTCCAGCTCCGGCCTCCAGAAAATATCTAGATCACGTGGAGATAGACCGATTATCACTGAATAGGCAACCGACGCCCGGGCTGGCCACCTTACCCCCGGCGCGTCGCGGCTGCCCTACGGCCGGCCCCCGCGGCACCCCCCCTCACTCCTGTCGCGTGGGCCGGCCTCTTCATCTCACTCCCGGCGTCCCTGCCGCACCCGGCCTAGTGCAAGGCCTACGATGGGGCCATCGACGGGGCTGGCCGGATGGGGCAGGGTGAACGTGGCCGATCGAGGTTCTGACAGGCGCGCGCGGATCGCGGCGCAGCGGGCGTCCGCGCAGCGCACGCAAACCAGGAACAGGATCCTGATCGCGGGCGGCGCCATCATCGTTGTCGTCGGCATCGTCCTCGGGTTCGTCCTGGCCGGCGGACATTCCACGACGGGCGGCAGCAGCAGCGGCAGCGGCAGCGGCTCGGCGACGCCGGCCGGCCAGGCGCTCGCCAATCTCGTCACCACGACCACCTCCGTCCCGACTGCCACCCTGGACAAGATCGGGGGCGGAACGACGACCGCCCCGCCGAAGACGATCAGCGGCGCGGCGCTCACCCGCGGCGGCAAGCCGGAGGTGCTCTACATCGGCGCCGAGTACTGCCCGTACTGCGCCGCCGAGCGCTGGGCGATGGTGGTGGCGCTCAGCCGCTTCGGCACGCTCAGCGGGCTGGGGCTCACGCACTCGGCGGCCGCGAACGGGAAGGGGCAGGCCGAGCCGTACCCGAACACGGCGACCTGGACGTTCGCGCACACCACCTTTGCCAGCCAGTTCCTGACGTTCACGCCGGTCGAGACGTACACGAACGTCCCTGACCCGGCTACCGGCTTCTACAAGCCGCTGCAGACGCCGACCGCGGAGCAGCAGGCGCTGCTCACCAAGTACGACTCGGCCAACGGCGGCGCGATCCCGTTCATCGACTACGGGAACAAGTTCCTGACCGTCGGGGCCTCCTACGACCCCGGCGTGCTGGCCGGGCTGACCTGGAACCAGATCGCGGCTGACCTGCATGACTCCGGCAGCCCGGTAGCCGCCGGCGTGCTCGGCACCGCCAACTACATCACCGCGGCGATCTGCGGTATCACGAACGACCAGCCGGCGTCCGCGTGCACGCCGACGGTGAAGTCGTTGCAGGCGAAGATCTAACGTGGGCGGCGGCCTGCCCCATTGTGTAGGTCAGGTCGCGTTCGGGCTACCCAGAGGTATCTCTCAGCCGCGGACCGGACATAGCGCGCCCAAATCCCCCTACCATGTGCGGTATGGGCAAAGCGAGCAGGACCAAGCAGGCACCCGACCGGCGCGCGCGTGTCGCGGCGCAGCGGGAGGCAGCGCGGCGCGCTGAACAGCGCAAGCGGATCTACATCGCCGGCGGGTCCATCCTGGCTGTCATCGTCGTCGTGCTCGCTATCGTCCTGGTCAAGGTCAACAGCGGCGGCGGCACGGCCGGGTCGGCCAGCAACGGTCCGACAGGCAGCGCCCTCAGCACCCTGACCAAGCAGGTGACCACCGTCCCCGCGAGCGTTCAAGACCAGGTGGGCGCGGGCACCGTCAACAGCGCCGACTTCATACCGGCCAGCGAGATCTCGGCGGCCAGCTCGGCGAACGCCGGGTACTTCGCGACCGTCAACGGCAAGGCGCTCACCTCCGACGGCAAGCCGGAGATCCTGTACATCGGCGCGGAATACTGCCCGTTCTGCGGCGCCCAGCGCTGGGCCATGATCGTGTCGCTGAGCCGCTTCGGCACGTTCTCCGGGCTCAAGACGATCCATTCGTCCAGCAGCGACACCGACCCCAACACGCCCACGTGGTCGTTCTACGGCTCGAAGTACACCAGCCCGTACATCAACTTCACCTCCGTCGAGGAGACCACGAACGCGCGGCAGGGGAACTCGAGCAACACGAGCGTGCCCTACGTCACCCTGCAGACACCGACGGCCGCCCAGCAGGCGCTGCTCAACCAGTACGACCCGGGCGCCAACGGTTACAGCGGCGCGATCCCGTTCATCGACATGGGCAACAAGTACGTCGAGGTCGGCAACATGTCCCCGTACGGTCCTACCGTCATCGACGGCAAGAGCTGGAGCCAGATCGCCGCGGCGCTGACGCAGCCGAATTCGGCGATCGCGAAGGGCGTGCTCGGCTCGGCCAACTACATGACCGCCGGCATCTGCAAGTTGACGAACAACCAGCCGGCCAGCGCCTGCACGCCCGCCATCAAGGCGCTGGAGAGCAAGTTCGCGAGTTAGCACCTGACAGGCCACAGCGCGGTTACAGGCTGTAAGCTGAGCAGCGACCAGCCGCCGCGATGACAGCACGGGAGAGCAACCCCGATGGCAAGCTCGAAGGCACGGTCCCGGAACCGGTCCGGGAGCTCGACCCGGTCCGGGGGCTCCCGTCCCGCGGCGCGCACCGCCGCCCCGAAGCAGCAGGCGCAGGGGCAAGGTCAGGCGCAGAAGCCCCAGGGGGCTAAGTCAGCGGCGGCCACCGCGGCAGGGGCAGAGCCGCAGGTGCCGGACACCGCCCAGGGCGGTCCCAGCCGCGGGAAGCGGCAGGCGGCGGTCGCGGCTGAGCCCGCCGCGCCGGCCAGCCCCGCCGGTCCGCCGGCCTGGCTGCAGTGGACCACGCTGGCGCTCGCCCTCATCGGGCTCGGGCTGTCCGCGTACGAGACGTATGCGCACTTCAACGGGTCGCACCTGGCCGGCTGCCCGACCGGCGGCAACGGCACGTTCAACTGCACCGCCGTGATCACCAGCTCGCAGTCCATGGTGTTCGGCGTGTTCCCTGTGGCCGTGCTCGGGCTGGCGTTCTACGTGGTCGTGACCGCGCTCATGACCCCGTGGGCCTGGCGGATACAGCGCCGGGAGGTCGGCCTGCTGCGGCTCGCCGCGATGGTCTCGGGCATGGGGTTCGTGATGTACCTCATCTACGCCGAGGTGGTCCAGATCCAGGACATCTGCGAGTACTGCACCGGCGTGCACATCATCACGTTCCTGCTGTTCTGCATCACCGTCTTCTCCGCCGCCATCTGGGGCCTCGGCAAGCCCGCCGTCAAAGCAAAGGCAGCCTGAGCCGTCCCGCCGCTCTCCGACCGCCCAGATGACATTGTTTTCATCTTGGCCAGCGCCTCTCCCGGTGCGGCGCATGCGCTAAGTAGGGTGAGCGCGTGCACTACCTCCTGGATAACTGGTCGTTCGACCCGTTCCTGATCGTCGCGCTCGTCGTGGTGGTATGGCACGAGATCGGGCTGCGGCGGCTGGCCAGCCGGTCCAGGCCGGAGCGCACCAGGGAGCGGCGGCTGCGTTCGCTGTGGTTCTACCTCGGTCTCGCGGTGCTGCTCCTGGCGGTCGAGTCGCCGCTGGACTACTGGGCCGATTCCTACTTCACGGTGCACATGGTGCAGCACCTGCTCTTGATGTTCGCCGCGCCGTCGCTGGTCGTCGCGGGCGCGCCATGGCAGCCGTTGCTGGCCGCGCTGCCGGGCCGGTCCGGCCAGTCGGTGACCCGCGGGGTCATGACCGGAGGCTGGTCCAGGCCGCTGCGGGCGGCCGGCGCCTTCTTCCTGCGTCCGTGGGTCGCGGTGATCACGTTCAGCGTCGTGATGGTGGCGTGGCACATCCCCGCGCTGTTCGACCTCGCGCAGGACAACCAGGCGGTGCACATCTGGCTGATGCACGGCAGCTTCTTCGCGGCCGGCGTGCTGTTCTGGCTCCAGTTCATCCCGTCGCCGCCGTTCCGCAGCCAGATGCCGCTGCTCGGCAGGGCCGCGGCGCTGCTGGCGACCAACGTCGTGATGATCGTGATCGCGATGTCGCTGAGCATCTTCGTGAACCACTCCGTGTACCCGGCCTACGACCACGTGCCAGGCGTGACGCTGCCGCCGTACGCCGACCAGCAGATCGGCGCCGCGATCCTGTGGGTGTGCGGGGACTTCTGGGCGATGCCCACGATGATCATCACGATCAGGAAGCTGATCGGTGACGAAGGAGGCATCGGCACCGCGCTCGAGCGGTTCCTCGGCGGTGGTGCCCGCGGCGCGACCGTGCGCGGCTGGGCCTCGTCGGGAGCGATCCGCGAGCGGGTCAGCGAACGGCCGAGAACGTAGCCGCGATAACGCCGTAGCCCCGGTGATCCTTGAGACCTAAGCCGCGCTGACCGGGTCCTGACTGCTAAGCGGTCTCGCTGGCCGCGTCGTTCTCTTTCCCGGACACCTGGTGGGCTCCGGTGGACTCGGTGTGGCCGTTCAGCGTCTGCCCGTTCACGGACGGCATATCCGCGGGCGTCACGTGCGCGGGCGCGGACCCGTCCCCCTTGCGCAAGTGGATGCCGTGCAGCGGGTGTATCGGGTGTATCGGGTGCGGAATGCTCGGCGGTGTCCAGGACCGCAGCTGAGACAGCGCCGGTGCCCTGGCCACCATGATCACGCCGACCACGAGCGCGACGATCCCGGCCGCCTGCATCGCCAGCAGCCCAGGCGTCACCTGGATCCGGTCGCCGAACACGATGACGCCGAGCAAGAGGCCCACCAGCGGCTCGCCAGCCGAGATGGCCGGCAGCGACTCGTTCAGCGGGCCGGCGTTGAACGCGCTCTGCATCAGCCAGATGCCGATCGCGCCGGCGCCCACCAGCGCGTACGGCGCCCAGGTCGAGAACATCGCGCTGATCCCGCTGGACTGCAAGATCTCCAGCGTCTGCCTGGTCAGCGCGTCCTGGATGCCGAACACCAGCCCCGCGCCCACCCCCGTCAGCAGAGCCCGGGACCGGCCTTGACGGCGGAGCCCCGCGTGCACGGCGAGGGCGGCGATGCCGGCGATCACGGCGGCGACGAACCAGTGCGACACCGAACCGAACGACAGGCCGATCGGCTTCGCCGACCTTGACGCCGACAGCAGTGCCACCCCGGTGATCAGCACCGCCGCTCCGACCACCTCCCAGACTGTGAGCGACGCCTTGGCCAGCGGCACCGCGATCACCAGCGCGAAGACCAGGTTCGTGGCCAGCAAGGGCTCCACGAACGCCAGCGACAGGTGCCCGATCGACCAGGCCGCGAGCACCTGACCGCCGACCATGCACCCGATGCCCACCAGCCACCGCGGGGTGCGCAGCAGGTCGGTTATCAGCCGCAGCCGCAGGAATCGCGAGTCCGGCTCCTGCTGCGCCGCATGCTGCTGGAGGACGAACCCGGTCCCGATCAGCAGCGCGGCCAGCAGGGTGACCGCGTAGTCGAGGCTGACATCGAAGTCCACGGCGACCCTAGCCCGCCACCTGGCGGGCTAGGCCGCCACCAGCGAGACCTGAACTCATGATTGGTGTCGCCCCTGGTAGTCGTAGGGAGGCTCTGGACGTATGGTAGCCGGGCCCGGGCCCACCCGGCGGACAGGCTCGGCGGCTACCCCACGGGCCAGTCTTTGAACCTCTACCCGGGCTGCCTATCATCACAAGCTCGAAATGATAACGTTCCGGCGCTCCTCCTGCCGTTCCTGTTACCGCGTCTCGGTAGGTGATAGCAGCGTTCCCAGCCCGGGTAGTGCCTGGTCAGGCAGTACTATCATGAAACTGCACAAGCCATGTGCACGTGCATCATTGCATCGCGTAGGAGAGCTCAGGTGGGGGACGCAAATGGCAGGGTCGAGATCGGCGCGCGCCGGCACTAAACGAACGGCCGGCAGGCGGCGGGCCGTCGGCACCCGGGACAGGATCATCGCTCATCTCGCCGCGACCGACGAGATCGCCGACCCGACGGGCATGGCCAGCACCAGGCTCGCCGAGGCCGTCGGTTACCCAGGCTCAAGCGTCGCGTTCGCGCAGCTGCTTTCCGGCATGGAGCGCGACGGCCTGATCGCGCGCGAGGTGCGCGGCAAGCGGACCTACCGGATCACTCTCGCGGACGGCGCGGCGGCCAGCCTGGCGGCGGGGGCGGGAGCCGGGCCCGGAGGAGCCATCCGGCCGGGGGCGCCCGCCGCCTCCAGTTCCGGCGGCCGCACCGGGCTGGACGGCGACCGCAGGCGGCTGCCCTCCGCGCCCGCGATGGCCCCGGCTGAGTTCGACTACGACGAGCTGGCCCGCAGGCTGCTCGTCCAGGTCGTCAGGCGGCTGGCGGTCACCCCAGCCGACATGCAGCAGACCGTGGCCGCGCTCGAGCTCGAGCTCGCCACCGCGTGGAGCAGGCACGGCACGCTGACCGCCGAGAACGCGCGGCTGCGCGAGGAGCTCGTGCGGACGCAGCGCGACCTTGACTCGGCGCGCGAGCTCAGCAGGAAGGCGGCCGTCAGCGACGAGCTCAGCGACGCCGAGGTGGTCGTGCTCGAAGGGCTGCTCACCCCGGAACTGGGCAGCGAGGGCCAGGAGTCCGGCGTGACCGCTAGTGTTCCGCGCCGGAAGTTGAGCAGGTTATTTTTGCTCTTTTATGCGATCGGCTGCTCCGATCTTGGTGAGGTAGCCGGCGAGAGAGGCCAGGATCTCGTCGGCAGTCTTGGTCCAGGTGAACGGCCGGGGGTTGTC
>DATBBI010000272.1:0-12676 GCA_036271115.1 Trebonia sp. | reverse complement strand
GGGCGTTCCTGGCCCGGGCGGTGCACTTCCTGGTCACGGAGGCCGGTATCCGGCAGTTCCTGGACATCGGGACCGGGCTGCCGTCGGCGAACAACACCCACCAGGTCGCGCAGCGGGCGGCGCCGGCCTCGAGGGTGGTGTACGTGGACAATGACCCGATCGTGCTCGGCCACGCCCGGGCCCTGCTGAGCAGCAGCCCGGAGGGGTGACCGCCTACATCGACGCCGACCTGCGCGACACTCCCGCGATCCTGGAACGGGCGGCCGGCGTCCTGGACTTCGGGCAGCCGGTCGCGGTCATGCTGCTGGGAATCCTGCAGGGCATCCCCGACGCCGGCGACCCGGGCGCGATCATCGGCCGGCTCATGGATGCCGTGCCGCCGGGCAGTTACCTGGCCATCTCGCAGATCGCGAGCGACGTCGCCGCTGACGAGGTGGCCGAGGGCGTGCAGCGGTACAACGCGCAGGCCGCAGCCCCGGTCGCGGCGCGCACGCAGGCCGAGGTCTGCCGGTTCTTCGCGGGCCTAGAGCTCCTCGAGCCCGGCATCGTGCAGGTACACCGGTGGCGGCCAGGAACTGGGGACCTGGGCAGCGGCCGCAACCTCGCCATTTACGCCGGGGTCGGACGGAAAACCTGACCTAGGCCGACAGGGCTTCGCGGGCGGCCTTGATCGCGGCACGCTTACCGGAATCCAGGTACTCCTCGATCCTGGTGATGTGGCCGTCGCGCACCTGCAGGTACATCGCGGCGTGCAGTTCGACCTCAGTGCAGGCCCTGGAGGACCTTCAGGTTCTCCTCGACGGGCTACTCGATCAGGTCGTCGTTGTGCCAGATGACCGCGTCCGGCGCGTAGATCTCCCGCAGTGTGCTGATGTCGCCGTCCTCGAGGGCGGCGAAGAAGCGCACGACCAGTTCCTCGCTCATGAACGCGCCTGCGTCAGCTGCTCCCGCAGCTCACGCTTGAGCACCTTGCCGGTGGTGGTCCGCGGCAGCGAATCGACGAACTCCACGCTCCTGGGGCACTTGAAGTGCGCCAGGTTGTCACGGCACCAGCTGATGATCTCGTCCGCGGAGACGGCGCCCGCCTGCCCGGGCGCCGCGGCTACCGGAATGATCACGGCGTGCACGACCTCGCCCCAGGTCGGGTCCGGCCGGCCGAGCACCGCCACCTCGGCGACCGCTGGGTGCCTGGCGAGCACGGCCTCCACCTCGGCGGGATAGATGTTCTCACCGCCGCTGATGATCATGTCCTTGGCCCGGTCGAGGATGTAGAGGTATCCGTCGGCCGTCAGCCTGCCGATGTCGCCGGTCCGGTACCAGCCGTCCTCGGTGAAGGCCGCCGCGGTCCCCTCGGGATCACGCCAGTAACCGGAGAACAGGCACTCGCCGCGGATGAGCAGCTCGCCGGCAGTGTCGATGGGCAGGTCGCGGCCGTCGGGATCGACGATGCGCACCTCCCAGCCGAAGGAGACCTTCCCCGCGCTGCCGAGCCGGGGATGACCTGGCTGGTGATCTTCGGGAGGCAGCAGGCTGATCATGGACTGGCTCTCGGTGTTGCCGTAGATCTGCCGGAACCTGCAGCCGAACGTCTCGGTCGCCGCCGCCAGCGAGGACGGGGTGATCGGGGCCGTGCCGTAGGCGATCTCGCGCAGGCTGGACAGGTCGGTCGCACCACGGCGGCGGACTTCCCTCACGAGCATGTCGATCATCGAGGGGCCGGCGGTGAAGAACTCGATCCTCATCGCGGCGATCGCGTCGATCGTCGTCGCCGGGCTGAAGGCCGTGTGAATGTAGACCGTTCCCGCCGTCAGCAGCGCCTGCATGCACTGGCCGAAGCCGCCGAGGTGGAACAACGGCAGGATCTGCAGGTGCCGCGATCCGGTGACCTGATCGCCGATCTCGATGGCGAAGTCGGCGACGCTCATCATCAGCGCGCCGTGGCGCAGCGGGATCGCCTTGGCCCGGCCGGTCGTCCCGCTGGTGTGCACGAGCGCCAGCAGATCGTTCCCGCTAAGCCTGGGGCGGGGCGGAACGGGCCCCGCCAACGTCCCGCCGTCCGTCCAGCCAGTGCCGGGCGCAGTGCCGGGCACAGTGTCGGTCATCGGGCCGCCGCCGATCACGACCCGCGCGCCGGCGCCCTGCCATCCGGCGTCCGCCAGTCCGGTGAATTCGGCGTCGGCGGCGATCGCGACCGGCTCGACCAGCGCGAGCACCTCGGTGAGCTCACGGACCGACAGCCGCCAGTTGACGAACGCCGGCGTTCCGCCCGCCCGCAGCAGCGCGAAGGCGTGCACGAGAAAGTCGGCGCTGTTCTTCGCGACCACCGCGACGATATCGCCGGGCCTGACTCCCGCGGCGGCCCAGCCTCCCGCCTTGCGCTCCACCTCGGTCCGCAGCTCCGCGTAGGTGTACGCCACTCCCCTGTCGTCGGACAGCGCGGTCACTTGCGGGTGCACGTTGGCGCGCCACTCGATGACGTGAATCCAGCTTTGCATTCAGTCGAAATCCTTCCGGGCGCCGGAACGCGTCATTCGTGACCGGCTGTCCAGGCCGCGATGAGATCGGCCGCCTGGTCTCGCACGCCGGCCGGCTCGAGCAGGTAGTGATCCGCCTTCACGAACTCGAGCGTCTTGTCCGCGGCGGCGAGCGAGTCGTACAAGGTGCGGGCGTCGCTCTCGTAGACGCAGGCGTCCGCGGTGGCGTGCACGACGAGGGACGGCACCGTGACCCTGGCCAGGTGCGGCGCCGCTATGCACTGCGATGTCCGCAGGCTCCACATAGACAGCCAGGTGCGCAGCGTGCTGACCGTGCCGACGCCGAACACCCCGTAGTTGGCCTTGACCGGCTCGCCGAGATAACACCAGTTCGGCTTCCGGTCGGACGGCTCGATGGCGGGGTCGATCATGCGCAGGTCGGCCCAGCTGCGGGCGACGGTGAACAGCCTGTCCCGCGCCCTGGTACCCGCCAGGGCGTCCAGCTGGCCGAGCGCCCAGTCGGTGATGCGCTGGTTGCGGGCGCGCTGCGCGGCCCGGTAACGGCGCTGGAACTCCTCGTCGTAAGGCGGTCCGTTGTCCGGGTTGAACGGGTCGAGCGCCGGATCCGCCGACAGCGGGTCGGTCTCGTCCGTCACCGACGGATCCAGCCAGGCGGTGAACACCTCCGGCCGGCCGGAGTGCGCGGACAGCGCGATGAACAGGTCACCCCGCGGCAGGTCCGCGATGGCGTCGAGCGGCCTCATCCCGGCGACGGGCGTGACGTTCGGCTCGACGGCCTGCGACTGGTAGGCGGCCATGAGAGACCCGCCGCCTGAGTTGCCGAGCAGGACGACCCGGTCGACTCCGGCCTGCTCGCGCAGCCACCGGACTCCGACGCCGATCTCCGCCAGCGCGTGGTCGAGCAGGAAATGCGCCTCGTTCCCGCGGAACCGCGTGTTCCAGCCCAGGAACCCGAACCCGCGCTCGGCCAGGTAGCTGGCGAGATAGTGCTCGGAGAAGTCGACGTTGTAGTGCGTCGCGATGAACGCCGTCGTGGGCTGTTTCCCGGCCGGCCGGTGGTAGATGCCCTGGCACGGATGCCCGCCAGCGCCGGCCCGGCCGACCACCGGTGACGGCAGGCCCACGAACTCCGTAACGATCTCGGCCAAGAGACACCCCCGTACGTTCTGAATGCCTGCTTTGAACTTGACTGTACAGATTCCCGGCACAAAACTGAATCTGATATCAGAGTCAGATCGTGGAGGAGCTCATGGACTGGCGAAACGAGGAGTTCGACCTCGGCGGCGTCAACCACCTGGCGTTGGTCTGCTCGGACATGAAGCGCACCGTCGAGTTCTACACTCAGGTGCTCGGCATGCGGCTCATCAAGACCCTGGACCTGCCGGCCGGGTCCGGCCAGCACTTCTTCTTCGACATGGGCGGCGGGAACGCGCTCGCGTTCTTCTGGTTCCCTGACGCGCCCGACCCGGTGCCAGGCGTCTCCGCGCCGGTCACCGTCCCCGGGTTCGGCGAGTGGACGAGTGCGATCGGGTCGATGAACCACATCGCGTTCAACGTGCCCGAAGAGCGGTTCCTCGACTACCGGGCCAAGCTCAAGGCCAAGGGCGTCAAGGTCAGCCCCATCATCGACCACGACGACAGCCCGGAAGGGGTGGCACGCGAGCTGCACCCGGGCGTGTTCGTCCGCTCGTTCTACTTCCAGGACCCGGACGGGATCCTGCTGGAGTTCGCCTGCTGGCGGCGGGTGATGGGCCAGCCCGGCGACGTCAGGCACGAGCCGAAGACGGCGGCCGACCGCACCGGCGCGCGGGTCTAAGGGACGTGCTGTCCCTGGTTCACGTCGTCGAGTGGCGGGCCGCGGTCAATCCCGACCAGATCGCGCTGACCGACGACCGCGGCGCGGAGCTCACCTACGCGGACCTGCGCGCGGCCATGGAAGCGTCCGCCGCCGCGTTCGCGGCGGCCGGCGTCGGTCCTGGCGACATCGCGGCGGTCATCGCGCGCAATCAGGCCGGCTGGGTCACGGCCATGCTCGGCCTGATCAGGGCCGGCGCCCTGCCCGCCGCGGTCAACTGGCGGCTGGCCGCGCCGGAGGTCGCCGCGCTGCTCGGGCTCCTGGCGCCCGCGGCGATCGTCACCGACGACGACTGCGCCGCGCTCGTCGCCGCGGCGAACCCGGGTCTGCCCGTCCTGGCCTGCCCCGGCACTCCGGCGGCCGCGTCCGCGAACGGCTCGCCGGCGCCGCCACCGCAGCGGCCTGCCGCCCGGTTGCGCGGGTCCGAGCCCGCCATCTTGCTGCACACCAGCGGCACGACCGGTCGGCCCAAGCTCGTGCCGCTGACCCATGACCAGCTCATCGCCGCGGCCACGTTCATGAGCCTCGAGGTACCCGAGGCGGCGCCGGGAGCGCGGCACCTGAGCGCGCTGCCGCTGTTCCACGTCGCGGGCCTGGCGAACCTGTGCTACGCGCTGTTCACCGGCGGGCACCTGCGTGTCCTGGGCGGTTTCAGCCCGGCCGGGTTCGTCGACGAGCTGGCCGGCCGCCACATTCAGCTGACCCAGCTCGTTCCGACGCTCATCCAGGCCGTGACGAACGAGGTCAGTTCCCGCGCCGAGCCGCCGGACCTGTCGGACCTGGTCGAGGTCGTCTACGGCGCCTCACCGATCCGGCCCGACCTGCTCGCGCACGCCGTCGCCGTCCTGGGCTGCCGGTTCCGGCAGAACTACGCGAGCACGGAGACCGGCCCGCTGCCCATCAGCTCGCTGTCGCCGCAAGATCACGACCCGGCGCGCGGGCGGCTGGCCACGGCCGGCCGTCCCTCGCTCGGCTGGGAGGTGCGCCTCGGGGACCTGAGCGAGATCCAGGTGCGCGGCGCGGCGCCGCTGCCCGGCTACTGGAACAACCCCGAGGCGACCGCCCGGACGCTCACACCGGACGGCTTCTACCGCACCGGCGACGCCGGGACTATCGACGGCGACGGCTACATCACGATCATCGACCGGCTGAACGACGTCGTGATCACCGGCGGAGAGAACGTGTTCCCCGGCGAGGTCGAAGCGGTCCTCGCCCAGCACCCCGCCGTCGCGGACATCGCCGTCATCGGCATTCCCGACGACACGTGGGGCGAGACCGTGCACGCGGTCGTGGTCGCCGCGCCGGGCTTCGACACCGGCCAGCTGCTGAGCTGGGCGCGCGAACGGCTCGCCGGGTTCAAGTGCCCGACCGGCGTCACCGTGGTGCCCGAACTGCCGCGCAACGCGACAGGCAAGGTGACGCGCGCGGCGCTGCGCGAACCGTACTGGGCCGGACGCGACAGGCGCGTCTCGTGACCGCGACGACCAGGAAGGGGCAGGCCACCGACGAGGCCTTCAAGGACGCCGCCCGGCTGGTGTTCGCGCGCGACGGCTACCTCAACGCCAAGATCAGCGACATCGCCGAGGCGGCCGGCCGGTCCCCGGCATCCTTCTACAACTACTACGACACCAAGGCGGACCTGCTCATCGCGCTGGCCGAGGAGTTTCACGCCGAGGCCACCTCGCTGGCGGCGCTGCCCTTCCAGGCCGGCCTTGCCCGCCCGGAAGCGCTGCGCGAGGCGGTCGCCGGCTTCTGGCGCACCTACGCCAAACGGCGCGGCGAGCTGATCGGCATCTTCCAGGCGGCCATGGTCGAGGGACGGTTCAGGGACCGGTGGCTCGAACTGCGCGGCGAGGCGATCAACCGCATCGCCGGCGAAGTCCGCGTGGCGCAGGCGCACGGCTACTGTCCCGGCGTCGATCCGGTCATGACGGCCTCGGCGCTGTCGGCCATGCTCGAGCACTTCTGCTACATCTGGCTGGGCCAGGGCGGCGAGAAGGACGTGCCGTTCGACGACGAGCGCGCGCTGGACGCGGTGGCCACCATCTGGCAGAAGGCCATCTACTGGCGGGCCGAACCAGGCTAGCCGCATACTGGGCCGATGGGACCGATGGGACCGGCATGACCGACGGGCAGGTCGTGCGCATCGGGAACGCCTCCGGGTTCTACGGAGACCGGCCCGCGGCCTTCCGCGAGCTGCTGGAAGCCGGGGACGTCGACAGAGTCACCGGCGACTACCTCGCCGAGCTGACGATGCTGATCCTGGCGCGCGACAAGGCCAGGGATCCGTCCCTCGGCTACGCCCGGACGTTCGCCGCGCAGTTCGAGGACTGCGTCGGGCTGGCCGCGCAGCGCGGCGTGCGGCTGGTCGTCAACGCCGGCGGGCTCAATCCCGGCGGGCTCGCCGCGCGCCTCCGCGAGCTGAGCGAGCGCCTTGGGCTGCCGGTGCGCGTGGCGCATGTCGAAGGCGATGACCTGACGAGCCGGGCCGGCGAGCTGGGCCTGGGTGAACCGCTGGCCGCCAACGCCTATCTCGGCGCGTTCGGGATCGCGGAGTGCCTGCGGGCGGGCGCGGACGTCGTCGTGTGTGGCCGGGTCACCGACGCCTCTCTGGCCGTGGGCTCGGCCGCGGCCTGGTTCGGCTGGTCGTACAGCGATATTGACGCGATCGCCGGCGCCATGGTCGCCGGGCACGTCATCGAGTGCGGCACCCAGGCGACCGGCGGCAACTACGCCTTCTTCACCACCATCGCCGACCTGCGCCACCCGGGGTTCCCCGTCGCCGAGGTCAGCGCCGACGGCTCGTCTGTGATCACGAAGCCGACGGGAACCGGCGGGGCGGTGACCGTCGGCACGGTCACCGCGCAGCTGCTGTACGAGGTCGGCGGCGCCCGCTACGCCGGGCCCGACGCGGTGCTCCGGCTGGATTCGGTCCTGCTCACCCAGGACGGCGCGGACCGGGTGCGGATCAGCGGCGTCCGCGGCGAGCCGCCGCCGGACACGCTCAAGGTCGGGATCGCCTCGCTCGGCGGTTACCGCAACGAGGTCACGTTCGTCCTCACCGGCCTGGACATCGAGGCGAAGGCCGAGCTGGTGCGGCAGCAGCTTTCCGCCGCGGTCCCTGACGGTACGACGTGGACCCTCGCCCGCACCGACCATCCGGACGCCGAGACGACGGAGACGGCGAGCGCGCTGCTGCACTGCGTCGCGCGGGGAAAGGACGCCGACGCCGTCGGCAGGCGCTTCTCCGACAGCGCGGTGCACCTGGCCCTGGGGAGCTATCCCGGGTTCCACCTCATCGCCCCGCCGGGTGCCGCCTCGCCGTACGGGGTGTTCCGGTCGGCGTCCGTGCCCGCGTACCTGGTGCCGCATATCGCGGTCCTGCCGGATGGCAGCCGGATCGAGGTCTCCCACTCGCCGCTCGCGGTACCCGCCGCGCGGGCGCTCGCGTCCGTGCCTGAGCCGCGGCTCCCTGATTCAGAACGGGCCCGTGGTGACTCCCGCCGGGTGCCGCTGGGCCAGGTGGCGGGCGCGCGCAGCGGGGACAAGGGCGGCGATGCGAACCTCGGCGTCTGGGTGGAGGACGACCTCGCGTGGCCGTGGCTGGCTCATTTCCTCACCGTGGAGCGGGTGCGCGCGCTGCTGCCCGAAACCGCCGGCCTGGAGCTGGAACGGCACGTCCTGCCGAACCTGCGCGCGGTCAACGTGATCGTGCGCGGCCTGCTCGGCGAGGGTGTCGCCTCCAACGCGCGGTTCGACCCGCAAGCCAAAGCCTTGGGTGAGCAGCTGCGCTCCCGGTTGGCGGACATCCCGGAGTCGCTGCTATGACGGTGCTGCGCTCGGCCTTCGACCCGGCGTCCGCCGGTGCGGCGGCCAACAGGGACGCCATGCTGGCGGCCCTCGCCGGACTCGACGCCGAATACGCCAAGCTGCCTTTCGCGGGCGGCGACAGGGCCGTGGCCCGGCACCGCTCCCGGGGCAAGCTGCTGCCGCGAGAACGGATCGAGCTGCTGCTCGACCGCGACGCGCCGTTCCTCGAGCTGTCGCCGCTGGCGGCGTGGGGCACGGAGTTTCCGCTCGGCGGCAGCGTGGTCACCGGCATCGGCGTCGTCGAGGGCGTCGAGTGCGTGATCGTGGCGAACGACCCCACCGTCCGCGGGGGCGCGAGCAACCCCTGGACGATCAGGAAGATCTTCCGCGCCAACGACATCGCGCGAGAGAACCGGCTGCCGGTGATCTCGCTGGTGGAGTCGGGCGGCGCGGACCTGCCGAGCCAGAAGGACATCTTCATCCCTGGCGGGCGGCTCTTCCGCGACCTGACCCGGCTGTCGGCCGCGGGCATCCCCACGATCGCGCTCGTATTCGGCAACTCCACCGCCGGCGGCGCCTACGTGCCGGGGATGAGCGACCACGTCGTGATGGTCCGCGAGCGGGCCAAGGTGTTCCTCGCCGGGCCCCCGCTCGTAAAGATGGCGACGGGTGAGATCGCGGACGACGAATCGCTGGGCGGCGCGGACATGCATGCCCGTGTCTCGGGACTGGCGGATTACTACGCGACCGACGAGACCGACGCGGTCCGCCTCGGCCGCCGGATCGTGGCGCGGCTCAACCACCGCAAGGCGGGCGCGGTGCCGCATCCCGCTCCGCTGCCGCCGCGGTTCGCCGAGGACGAGCTTCTCGGGATCGTGCCGGCCGACCTGAAGCAGCCGTTCGATCCGCGCGAGGTGCTCGCCCGGGTGGTCGATGACAGCGATTTCGATGAGTTCAAGCCGCTGTACGGCACGAGCCTGGTCACCGGCTGGGCCCGGCTGCACGGGTATCCGATCGGCGTGCTCGCCAACGCCCACGGCGTGCTCTTCTCCGCCGAGTCGCAGAAGGCGGCACAGTTCATCCAGCTCGCGAACTCCGCCCGCACGCCGCTGGTCTTCTTGCACAACACGACCGGGTACATGGTCGGCACCGAGTACGAGCAGGGGGGCATCATCAAGCACGGCGCCCTGATGATCAACGCGGTGGCGAACTCGTCGGTCCCGCACCTGTCGGTGCTCATGGGCGCCTCCTACGGCGCCGGGCATTACGGCATGTGCGGGCGGGCCTTCGACCCGAGATTCCTGTTCGCCTGGCCGTCGGCGCGATCGGCGGTCATGGGCGGGCAGCAGCTCGCGGGCGTGCTCTCGATCGTGTCCCGCGCTGCCGCCGCCGCGGCCGGGCGCCCGTTCGACGAGGACGCGGACGCGGCGATGCGGGTCGCGGTCGAGCAGCAGATCGACGCCGAGTCACTGCCCACGTTCCTGTCCGGCCGGATCTACGACGACGGCATCATCGATCCGCGCGACACGCGGACCGTCCTCGGCCTGGCCCTGTCCGTCATCGCCAATGCCCCCGAGGCCCGCTCCCCCGGAGCAGGGGGCGCGTCCGCCGGCTTCGGCGTCTTCCGGATGTGATGCGCCGATGACCGATCACCGCGTCACCCGGGTGCTCGTCGCCAACCGCGGCGAGATCGCGCGCCGTGTCGTGGCCACCTGTCACCGGCTGGGGCTGTCTGCCGTGGCCGTGTGCTCCGATCCCGACCTCGATGCCCCGCACGTGCGGGAAGCCGACGCCGCGGTCCGGCTGCCTGGCAGCACCGCCACGGACACTTACCTGCGCGGCGACAAGCTCATCGACGCGGCGCTGCGGGCCAGGGCGGACGCCGTCCATCCGGGGTACGGCTTCCTGTCGGAGAACGCCGGCTTCGCGCGAGCCGTGGTGGACGCGGGCCTCACCTGGATCGGCCCTTCCCCTGAGGCCATCGCGGCGATGGGCGACAAGGTCGAGTCCAAGCGGCTGGCCGCGGCCGCCGGGGTGCCGGTACTGGCCGCGCTGGACCCGGCCGCGGTCGCGGCGGATGACCTGCCCGTGCTCGTCAAGGCCGCGGCGGGCGGCGGCGGGCGCGGCATGCGCGTCGTGCGGGATCTCGGCGGCCTGCGCGGCTCGATCGAGGCGGCCAGGGACGAGGCGGCGGCGGCGTTCGGCGACCCGGCTGTCTTCGTCGAGCCCTTCATCGAGGGCGGTCATCATGTCGAGGTGCAGGTGCTGGCCGACCGGCACGGCACGGTGCTGGTGCTGGGCGAACGGGAGTGCTCGATCCAGCGGCGCCATCAGAAGATCATCGAGGAGTCGCCCGCGCCGCTCGCCGAGCGGACCCCCGGCCTGCGGGACCGGCTGCAGGCCGCCGCCATCGCGGTGGCGCGCAGCGTCGGGTACACCGGCGCCGGCACCGTGGAGTTCCTCGCCGCGGGTGACGGGCGCTTCTGGTTCCTCGAGATGAACACGCGGCTGCAGGTCGAGCATCCGGTGACCGAGTGCACGACCGGGCTGGACCTCGTCGAGCTGCAGCTGCTCGTCGCGGCCGGCGGGCGGCTGCCGACGGCGGCACCGCCCGGCCGCGGCGCCGCCGTGGAGGCACGGCTGTACGCCGAGGACCCGGCCGCCGGCTGGCTGCCCGTCACGGGAACCTTGCTGTGCCTGGACGTCCCGGTCACTCAGCCCGCTTTCACGCCTCCCGTCCTCGACGTGGCACCCCGCGGCGTGCGGCTGGACGCCGGAGTCGAGGACGGCGCCGTCATCGGCGTGCACTACGACCCGATGCTGGCCAAGGTGATCGCGTGGGCGCCGACGCGGGCCGAGGCGTGCGCGGTCCTGGCCCGCGCGCTCACCCGCGCCCGGATCCACGGTCTGCGCACCAACCGCGACCTCCTCGTGCGCGTGCTTGGCCATCCGGCGTTCGCCGTCGGCGACACGGACACAGGCTTCCTCGACCGGCACGGGCTGGACGTTCTCGCCGCTCCGCTTCTTGGCCCCGCGGAGGAGCGGCTCGCTGCGGTGGCCGCGGTGCTGGCGGACGCCGCGCGGCGGCGGGCGGCCGCCACCGTGCTGGCCGCCGTGCCGGGCGGCTGGCGCAACGTGCCGGGCAGCCCGCAGTGGAGCGTGCTGACCGGGCCGGCCGGCGAGCACCGGGTGAGCTACCGGCCCGCCCGCGGCGCTCCCGCCGGGGTGACCGTTGACGACCTGCCGGGTGTCGTGCCGCTGTCGTGCGCGCCGTCCCTGGTTGTCATGGAGGTCGACGGCATGGTCCGGCGGTGGCGGGTGGCCCGCTACCCCGGTCCCGGCGACGCCAGCCGTCTGGAGGTCGACGGCGACGCCGGCGCCGTGACGTTCACCGAGGCCGGCCGGTTCCCTGAACCCGGCCACGCCGCCGACTCGGGCTCCCTGCGGGCGCCGCTGCCCGGCACGGTCGTCGCCGTGCGCGTCGCCGTCGGCGACCAGGTCAGTGCCGGCCAAGAGCTGCTGGTGATCGAGGCCATGAAGATGCAGCACGTCGTCCGCGCCGACCGGGCCGGGCGGGTGGCGGCGCTGCCCGTCACGGCCGGCGCCGCGGTCGAGGTCGGCGCGGTCCTCGCCGTCCTCGCGGACGGCCAACCCCAGGAGGTGTCATCGTGAGCTTCACCGAGTCCGCGGAACGGCAGGCGCTGCGCGAATCCGTCCGCCAGGTGGCACGGAAGTTCGGGGTCGAGTACGCCGTCGAGCACGCTCGCCGCGGCCAGCCGATGACCGAGCTGTGGCAGGCCCTGGGGGCCGCCGGGTTCCTCGGGGTGAACCTGCCCGCGGAGTACGGCGGCGGCGGCGCCGGAATCTACGAGCTTTCCCTCGTGCTCGAGGAGATCAGCGCCGAGGGCGCGCCGCTCATCATGATGGTGGTCTCCCCGGCCATCGTGGGAACCGTGCTCGCCAGGTACGGAACGCCAGAGCAGCAGACGCGATGGCTGCCTGGCATCGCTGACGGCAGCACCATCGTCGCCTTCGGCATCACCGAGCCAGACGCCGGGAGCAATTCGCACAACATCACGACGATCGCGCACCAGGACGGCTCCGACTGGATCCTCACCGGTCGCAAGACGTTCGTGACCGGGGTCCCCAACGCGGATGCCGTGCTCATTGTCGCCCGCGTTCAGCACGCCAGAACCGGACGGCTGCGGCCGGCCATGTTCCTGCTGCCGCGCGAGACCCCCGGATTCAGCTACCACCCGATCGAGATGGACATCGTCGAGCCAGAGCGGCAGTGCCAGCTCTTCATCGACGACGTGCGGCTTCCCGCCGAGGCGCTGGTCGGCGGCCACGATGCGCCGTTGGAAGCCCTCTTCGCCGGCCTCAACCCTGAGCGCATCATGGGCGCCGCCACCGCCGCGGGCACCGGCCGCTTCGCGATCAACAAGGCGCGGCGCTACCTTCAGGAACGCAACGTCTGGGGCGTCCCCATCGGCGCCCACCAGGGCCTGGCCCACCC
>DATBBI010000271.1:0-5647 GCA_036271115.1 Trebonia sp. | reverse complement strand
GCCGGGGAGCGGGTGACGCTCTACCACGCCGGGCTGGGCTCGCGCGCCCGGCAGGACGCGATGGCGGCGTTCCTTGACGGCACGGCCCGCGTCATCGCGGCCACGGTCGCCTTCGGCATGGGGATCGACAAGCCGGACGTGCGCTGGGTCGTGCACTACGACCCGCCGCCGTCGCCCGACTCGTACTACCAGGAGTTCGGGCGGGCCGGCCGGGACGGGGCGCCGTCGCAGGCGCGACTGCTCTACCGGTACGAGGACTTCGAGACCGCACGGCACCTGACCGCGCGCGGCGTCTCCAGCGCGGCGGTGGTCCAGGCCGCCACCGCGCTCGCGGCCGGACAGGACACGGAAACCGGCACCCGCCAGCAGACGGCCGCGATCGCCCAGCTGGCCGATCTCGGCGCCGTGACGTGGCAGCCGGACGGCGGGGCCCGCTGGAACGGGACGATGACCGTTGCCGAGGCCTTCACGGCATCCGAGGCGAAGACGGACCGCGAAGGCGAGGTCGAGCGGTCCCGGCTGGCGATGATGCGCCACTACGCCGAGCATCCCGGGTGCCGGCGTTCGTTCGTGCTCACCTACTTCGGGCAGGATTACCCGGGTCCGTGCGGCAACTGCGACAACGACCTCGCGAACGCTGACCTCGCCGGCACTGACCCGGCGGCAGCCCCTGGCGATGTCCCGTTCGGCGTCGGCACCCGGGTGGTGAGCGAGCGCTGGGGCGAGGGCACCGTCCAGCGGTACGACGGCGACCAGGTCACCGTGCTATTCGACGAGCACGGGTACCGCGAGTTGTTCGTCCCCGTGGTGGTTGAACGCGGCCTGCTGCGGCCCGCGCCGTGAGGGCGGCTAACCTCGTCTGCGTGCAGTCACATTTTCCGAAACCACGTCCGGGCGTCCAGTGACGGGCCGGCTGACCCGGCGCCGCGGCGGCTCCGCCCGGCTGCGCGAGCTGCTGAACTCGGGCCAGACGATCGTGGCGCCGGGCGCGTTCGACCCGCTGGCCGCCCGCCTGGTCGAGGAGGCCGGGTTCGCCGCGGTGTACATGACCGGGTTCGGCACATCCGCCGCGCTGCTCGGACGGCCCGACGTGGGCCTGCTCACGATGACCGAAATGGCCGACAGCGCCGGCCGCATCGCGGCGTGCGTGGACATCCCGCTGATCGCTGACGCGGACACCGGCTACGGCAACCCGCTGAACGTGATCCGCACCGTGGGCGCCTACGAGGCGGCCGGGGTGGCCGGGCTCCACATCGAGGACCAGGTCGCGCCCAAGAAGTGCGGCCACATGGAAGGCAAGCTGGTCATCGGCGCCGACGAGATGGCGCAGAAGGTCAAGGCCGCGGTCGACGCGCGCACCGACCCCGACTTCGTGATCATCGCCAGGACCGACGCCCGTGCCGTGGAGGGCCTGGACAGCGCGCTGGACCGCGCGCGGCGGTACCGCGACGCCGGGGCCGACGTCCTGTTCATCGAGGCGCTGGTCTCCGAGGCGGAGATCGAGGCCGCGGCAGCGGCGTTCCCCGACGTCCCGCTGCTGTTCAACTGGACCGAGGGCGGCAAGACCCCGCAGGTGAGCCTGGACCGGCTCACCGAACTCGGGTACCGCATCGTGATCTTCCCGATCGGCACGCTGCTGGCGGCCACCGCCGCGATGCGCCGGATCCTGAAGGAAATCGCCACGTCAGGCACCCCGGCGTCACTCCTCGGCGAGCTCCCGACATTCGGCGAGTTCACCGACTTCATCGGGCTGCCCGAGGTGCGCGAGATCGAGCAGCGCTACATCGCGCGCGAGTCATGACCGTGGCAGGGACCGGATCGAAAGTCACGACCATATGCTGGGTCGTCGCGGGGGGGTTCGCCGGGTGGGCGGCGGCGCGTCTCGCCGCGGCTGACCGCGTGCGCCGCACCGAATTCCCCGTGGTGCCGCTGCTGTCGGTCACCCCGCAGGTGGCCGCGGCCGCGCCGTGGGCCGCGCTTGGGCTGCACCTGGCGAGACGGCGAGGGCCGGCCGCGACGGCCACGCTCGCCGCGGTGGCGCTCGGCGTGGCGGTGCGGCCCCGCGGGATACCGAGGCCGCAGCCAACGGTATTCGGGCCGGTGCTGCGGGTGCTCACCGTTAACCTATTCCACGGCCGGGGCGACGCGGAGACTGTCGTCGCCCTGGCCCGCGAGGTCGAGGCGGACGTGCTCTTCGTCCAGGAGCTCACCGCGGGCGCGGCGACCCGCCTGAAGCAGGCGGGGCTGGCAGACCTGATGCCGCACACGCGGCTCGAGCCCAGGAGGGGCTCGGGCGGCTCAGGGATCTATTCCAGGTTCCCGCTGAGCGAGGGCCCGGAGGTGGCTCCGGTCCGCGCGGCGCAGCCGACCGCGCTGCTCGAGCTGCCCAGCGGGGACGCGGTGGAGCTGATCTGCGTGCACCCGTCCGCCCCGGCGCTGCGGCGGGATGGTGCCATCCGGTGGCGCGCGGAGCTCGCGGTGCTGCCCCCGCCTGGGCGGCTGCCCCGGGTGCTGGCGGGGGACTTCAACGCCACCATTGACCATGCCGCTTTCCGCGACGTGCTGCGCCTCGGCTACGCCGACGCGGCACGCCAGGCGGGGAAGGCGCTGAGACCCACCTGGGGACCGCCGGGGAAGGGCGCGATGATCACCCTGGACCACGTGCTGGTCGACCGGAGCTGCGCGGTGCTGGCGTGCTCGGTGCACGCCATCCCCGGTAGCGATCACCGGGCTGTCTACGCTGAGATCCAGCTCCCCGGGCGGTAACTAAGCGCGGCAGGGGTTCCATGCGCGGCGCGGCGCGGGCGGCCAGCGCCGCGGCCACGTCGGGCGGCACCGGCGCGTTCGAGCCCTGGAACCCGCGGAACGGGCGGAACGAGCCGAGCTGGACGTCCTCGAGCAGCTCAGACCTGAGCAGCGGCGGGCGGAGGCGGTAGTCGAACCTGATGTCGGTCCGCCACCGGAAGTGCGCCGGGTCCGATGGTTGAACGGGGTGCTCGTACGTCTCGGAGACGATTGTCGCGGCGTAGTAGATGCCCGGGTCTTTCGGCCCAACAATCTGCAGCCAGACCCGGTCGCCTGCCGCCATCCGGTCCCGGTAGCGGGGCGTGCCCCACCAATGCTCCCGTGAGGCGGTCACCGCGGCGTCCAGATCGTAGTGCCCGCGGTTGCCCTGAAAGATCCAGTCAGCCATGGCTTCCCAGGCTAGCGATCCAAATCCGCGGACGCGTCGTACTGAACTATGTTGTCCCTGGTGAGTAACGGATGAAGGAGTCCGCCGTGCGCCGAATGATCCTCCGATACGTGCGCGTTGAGACGGTAGCCGTGCTGGTCACGGCATGGCTGGCTGGCGCGCTCGGGCTCGCGCTGGCAACAGACGCGGGAGCGGTGCCGACGGCGGCGCTGATGGCGCTAGGGGCGCTGCTAGGCGGCGTACTGCTGCTGATCAGGCACAGCCTCGACGTGGCCGACCGGATCGGCAACCTGGCCGGCCAGAGCATGCGCACGTTCGAGACCGTGCGGCGGATCGAAGCAGACACCCGGAAAGAGCTCAAGCAGACCTTCCGCCAGATGGAAGCGCTGCAGAACCTGAACGCCGTCCTTCCGACCAGCGACGTGCTGCCCGCAACCCGGGGCTGGGCGGCGTCGCCAGACCTGCTCTTGGCGCTGATCGACCTGGTTATCACCGAACGCCCGTCGCTCATCGTGGAATGTGGCAGCGGCGCGTCCACGCTGTGGCTCGCCCTGGCGCTGCGGCGATTCGGGATCGACGGCCGGATTATCGCGCTCGATCACGACCCGGTTTTCGGCCGCAAGACCCGCGACTTCCTGGCCAGGCATGACGTCCTCGATCTGGCCGAGGTCCGCGACGCCCCGCTGGAGAGCTTCAGCCTTGATGGCGAGACCTACTCGTGGTACGCCAGGACGGCATGGGAGGACCTGGCGGGGATCGATCTCCTCTTCGTCGACGGACCGCCCACGGCCACCGGTCACCAGGTCCGATACCCGGCCCTCCTGTTGCTGAACAAGTCGCTCAGCCCGATTGCCACCATCGTCCTCGACGACCTCATCGTCCCGGACGTGCGGGAGGTACTGTCGCGCTGGCTTGACGCGGACCCGGGTTTCAGCTCCGAGATCCTGCCGCTGGAGAAGCAGGCCGCGGTGCTGCGCAGGACTTAGCCGGATGAGGAGTCCGCGTGGCAGTGGCTGGCCGGTGCGGGCACGTCAAGCGTCGGGTTGCGGTCGAAGAAGCCGGTCGGCTTGAGCATGAAGCCTGTCCTGGTGACCGGCATCACCGGCCAGTCCTCGAGCCGCACGAAGTGCGTCGGCCCGAACGTGTGCCAGACGACGATGTCCTGGCCGTCGATGTCCCGGTCGGCGGCGATGTAGTCCGGCAGCCCGCCGCCGGGGCTCTGGTTCACGAAGTCGCCTGCCGGGTACCGCTGCGCGGGGTCGTAGCGGGTCACCCACAGGGCGCGGGTGGCGAAGCCGGCCCGCGCCGCGATCGGCGAGGAAGGATCGGCGAGCAGCGCCGGCTGCGGCTCCGGGTACAGCGTGAACGCGGTCGGCTTGCCGAACCGGTTCACGGCGGAACTGCTGAGCACCCGCCACACCCGTCCCCTGGACGAGTCGCCGCCGCGCGCACCAGCAGACTCCGAGGTCAGCCGCGTCACGCGCTGCACGATCGCGTTGCCGTAGGGGTTGTCCGGCCCGATCGACAGGCCGGTCACGTCGATCTCCTCGACCGCGTTCGCCTGCCCGTCCACGCACATGTCGAGCCGCGCGCTGAACAGGTGCTGGTGGACCGGGGCACCGAGGCCGGGCGCCACCTCGGTGGAGTGCGGGTGGTCGCCGCCCGGATGGCCGGCCGTGAACACGACCCCGGTCATCTTGACCTCGCACTCGATCGAGCCGTCCAGGTAGAAGTACCAGTAGAAGCCGTAGTCGTAGTTGCCGACCGTGGTGAAGTACGACACGACGAGCCTGCGCTGCCTGCGCGACTGCGCCGAGCCGTTGAAGATGTCGGTGTGCTTCCAGAGGATGCCGAAGTCTTCCTCATGGATGCAGATCGCGTTGCGCACCACGGCGGGCTCGCCGGTCTCGCCGCAGATCACCGCGTCGAGGTAGGTGATCTCGCCGAGGCAGTCGCAGCCGAGCTCGAGCGAGTTGGCCCACTTCCCGACCAGGTACTCGCCGGTGTCGAAGTACGCCTGCCAGTAGCGGAACCGCGGATCGCCGTACGGCACCACCATCTCGGGCACCGAAGCACGGTAGATCACCGGCCGCCCCGCCAGCTCGATCTGGTGCAGGGTGAGCCCCTCGCGCGCGTCGAAGCCCACCCGCAGCGACCAGTCCTGCCAGCGCAGCAGGTTGCCTTCCAGCGTGAAGCTCGGCCCCTCCGGCTGGGTGATCTCGATCGGCCGCAAGGTCGTCCGCTCCGGCCCGCGCACCGCCGGATCGTCGTAGTCCCCTGATTCGGCCGGCACCGGCAGTTCGAACTCGTCGATGACCCGCAGGACCTTCTTCTCGATCAGGTCCACGTGCGCGGTCACGCCGTCGATCGGGTGCGCCCAGGCCAGGTCGTGCTCCCTGGCCTGCAGGAAGCCGAGCACGCGCACCATGCGCCGCTCGTCGTCCTCGGCCGGCG
>DATBBI010000270.1:0-13404 GCA_036271115.1 Trebonia sp. | reverse complement strand
CGGATGCTGTGGGAGGAATTCGACCGGCCGGGTGCACTGCGCGCGTTCCGGGTGGTCAGGCCCGATGAGCTACGGCTGGAGCACTGGTTCGAGGCGGAGTCCGCGGCAGGCGGGACGGTCTTGCGCCACACGGTCGAGGGCCACGCGGACGGCCGGTACGAGGCGATCTGGCGCGACCGGATCGAGCCGGCACACGACGTGGAGCTCGAGGCTCTCTTCGATCACGTCCAGGCCGCCATCACATAGATCACCCGCGTCAGGCTCGTGTGACATGCGCAAAGATAGGCGCATGGGAGTTATCCGGTTCCGCGCGCAACTGCAGCGCCGCGGCCCGGCCGCCGCGGTGGTGCTCGACGAGACCCAGGTGGCGGCGGTCGGCGAAGGCGCCAAACGGTTCCCGGTGGTCGCGACCATGAACGGCTACACCTGGCGGACCAGCGTCGCCCGCATGGGCGGCGAGTTCCTGCTCGGCCTGAGCCGCGAGGTCCGCGACGGCGCCGGCGTCCAGGCCGGCGACGAGGCCGAGGTGACCATCGAGCTCGACGAGGCGCCCAGGGAAGTCGACGTGCCCGCGGACCTGGCGGCGGCGCTGGCCGCTGACCCGCAGGCGGCTGCCTCCTTCGAGCGGATGGCCTTTACTCACCGCAAGGAGTACGCACGCTGGGTCGCCGAAGCCAAGCGCGACGAGACCCGGCAGCGCCGGGTCGCTCAGGCGGTGGAGATGATCAAGGCGGGCAAATCCCGCTCCTGAGCGCCGGCGCGTTCATGCCCACTTGGGCTCGCCGATGATCGCCCGGGTGCGCAGCAGGATGCCGGTGATCGCGCCGTCACCGGATGCCCCAAGGCCGGACCGCCTGCCGGCTGGCAGGTTGTTCGTCAGCAGCCGCCAGGCGTCCTCGGTGCTCATCGCCAGGCTGGCGACCGTGCGGGTTCCTGGCTGGTCGTCGAAGCGCCATCCAGTTCCGGCGGCCACGAGGCGCCAGATCACGGTGACCGGGCCCGTGACGGCAACCGTCACGGTGTCGCCCGCCTCCGAAGCGGCCTGGCCCAGCCGGTAAGGGTAGGCCCAGCGCAGCCCGTCGAGCACCGGCCCGGCCAGGTCGGCGCGCAGGTCGCTGGGACGGCCCAGCCCCTGGAGGAGCTGCTGCCGGTGGATCCAGTACTCCGACAGCTCGCGGGCCTGATCGAGCCAGGCCGGCACCGGGCCGGGGCCGGCCCAGGACACCGAGGCGGTGCGGGCACGCGGGTCTTCCCGGCGGAACGTACCGGCGATCTGCGGCCCGGTCCACCGCAGCAGATCGGTGATCAGCCGCGGGCTGAGCCGGCGCGATGCACCGACCCATTCGGCCTGCATCTCATCGAGCCAGGCCACGAACTCGCTCTCCGTCGCGCCCGCGGGAGGAGGCGTGCCGTAGTGGCCGTCGCGGTGCCGGGCCAGCAGCCCGAAGTCATCACCGAGCAGATGGCCGCACAATCCGAGAATGCTCCAGCCCGGGCACGGCGAGGGCCGTTGCCAGTCCGCCCCCTGCAGGCCCGCGAGCAGGTCATTCAGCCGGTCCCGCTCGACGCCGAACAGGGCGGCATAGTCGTGCGGCGGCTCGGCGGGCGGCGCCGAGTCGCCGGGCAGGTCCGCCATTGAATTACGGAGCCAAGCCGCGCATGAGGGTCTCCATGATGTCCCGGTAAGTGGCGGCCGCGTCGGGGGTGAGCACGAGACCCTTGAGCTCGAGCGAGACCGCGCCGTGCACGGCACTCCAGATCTGCATCGCCGCCTCCACCGGGTCCGGGGCGGCGATGACGCACGCGGCCGCGGCCAGCTCCACGTTGCGCACCAGCGCGCTGAACGCCTCGTAGGCGTGCTCGTGCACCTCACCCGAGTCGTGCTCGTGCGGGATCGCGTCCTCGAACATGATCGCGTAGAAGTTCGGGTTGGCGAGCGCGAACTCGCGGTACCGCATGCCGCAGGAGCGCAGCCTGGTGCCCATGTCCGGCTCCCTGCTCGACTCGATCGCCTCGCGCAGCCGGTCGAACCCCTTGATCAGCAAGACGTCGACGAGGCCGTCCTTGCCGCCGAGCCGGGTGTAGACGCCCATCGGGGCGATGCCGGCCTCCGTCGCGACGGCCCGAATCGTCACCCCGCCGGGGCCATCCCTGACCAGGACCGCCTCGGCCGCCGCGCACACCCGCTGCTCGACGTCGGCGCTCGGCGTCCGGCTGCGCCGCACCGGTTCTGTCATGCCTGTCATCATCCCACCTCCGCTGGCGCTTGACAGACTATAGAACGCTGTTACATAGTTATAGCACAACGTTCTTCGAAGAGGGAACCCGATGGAAACACGCAATGACCGCCGGTGGTGGATCCTGGCGGTGCTCTGCCTCAGCGTCCTGCTCGTGGTCGTGGACAACACGATCGTCAACGTCGCGCTGCCGACGATCAGCCGCGACCTGCACGCGTCGACCGAGGCCCTGCAGTGGGTCGTCGACGGGTACACGCTCAGCTTCGCCGGGCTGCTGCTCGTCGGCGGCAACCTCGGTGACCGCCTCGGCCGGCGACGGTTCCTGCAGCTGGGGCTGGCGCTGTTCGGCCTGACGTCCATAGGCGCCGCGCTCGCGCAGACCAGCGGCGAGCTCATCGCCGCCCGCGCCGCGATGGGCGTGTCCGCCGCGCTGATCTACCCCGCCACGCTGGCGATCCTCAACAACGTGTTCACCAACCCACGCGAGCGCGCGACGGCGATCGGCATCTGGTCGGCGGTGTCCGGCCTCGCCGTGGCGATCGGCCCGGTGTCCGGCGGCGTGCTGCTGCGGCACTTCACCTGGAGCTCGGTGTTCCTCGTCAACGTGCCCGTGGTCCTGATCGCCCTGGTGGCCGGCCGGCTGCTGCTGCCCGAGTCGCGCGACCCGAAGGCCGGCCGGTTCGACCCGCTCGGCGCCGTGCTGTCCGTCGCCGGGATCACGCTGCTGACCTGGTCGATCATCGAGGCTCCCAAACACGGGTGGCTGTCGGCGACGACCCTGGGCGGAATCTTCGGCGCGCTGGTCATCCTCGCGCTGTTCGCCGCGTGGCAGGCCCGGCGGCCCGACCCGATGCTTGACGTGCGGCTGTTCCGCAACCCGCGGTTCAGCGCGGCGAGCGGAGCGATCGCGCTTGCGTTCTTCGGGCTGTTCGGCTTCATCTTCATGATCACCCAGTACTTCCAGATCGTCCGCGGCTACAACCCGCTCGACGCCGGGCTCGCGACGCTGCCGTTCGCCGTCATCACCGCCGCGTTCTCGCCGATCGCGATGATCGTGATGGGGCGGACGGGGACGAAGCTGGTGGTGGCGTTCGGGCTGCTGCTGATGAGCAGCGGTTTCATCGTGGCGGCGCTGACGCCGCTGGGCGGCTCGTACTGGACCTGGATCGTCGGCGCGATGGCGCTGATGTCGTCCGGGCTCGCCTTCACCACCGGCCCGGCCACCGAGGCGATCATGGGCGCGCTGCCGCGGGCGAAGGCCGGAGCCGGCTCGGCGGTCAACGACACCACCCGCGAGGTCGGCGGCACCCTGGGCGTCGCGATCGTCGGCTCGGTGCTGAACTCGGGTTACGGCTCGCACGTGGTCTCCGCGCTGACCGGGCTGGGCGCGCCGGCTGCCGCCGCGCACGCCGCCGGCCAGTCGGTGGCCGCGGGCATGGCCACCGCGGCGCACTTCCCCGCCTCGCTGCAGGGCGCGGCGGCGGAGGCGGTCCGGCAGGCGTTCATGACGGGCGTGCACCACGGCTCGCTGGTGGCCGCGGGCGCGGCGGCGGCGGGCGCGCTGGTCGCGATCTTCCTCGTGCCGTCCCGTGCGGCCGGTGACGCGGAACCACTATCCGGAACGTCCTCGGCTTCCTCCCGGACCGGCCAGGAGACTCCCAGCCGGGTGTGACGCGGTTGGCTGCGGCGCCGGTAGCGGCTAGACCGCTCCGGCGCCGCGGCCAATACTGGATGGCATGCGCGAGGTGCCGGGGGCGGACGACGCCGAGTGGGTCATGCGGATGCGCGCGCTGGCGCGGCAGGACGCCGAGGAGATGGTGCCGCGACCGGACTTCCGGGTCTTCGGGATTTCGTCGCCGCGGCTGGAGCCGACCGCCTTGGCGGCCTATGAGCAGGTGAACGGGTCGTGGGCAGCGGTGACGCTGGCGTACGGGCCGTGGGACTCGGCGCAAGGACCCTACGTGGCCGTCAAGACCGAGCGGGCGGACTCCGAGGTGGCCGCGGCGACGGCCGGAGCGCCAGGGCGCGGGCCCGAGGCGGGGCTGCTGCGCGCGATCGACGCCGAACGCGACCGCCTCGCCGCGAGCACCGGCCTGGACGAGGACGAACCGGCCGGACCGCCGCGGTACTCGCGCGAGGAACTGCCCGCGGGCGCGGCACTGGTCGCCAGGCACGGGACCGTGTGGGCGGCGCGGCTGGACCGCTCACCGGACGGCACCGCCGAGGTCACGGTGACGGTCACCGGGCGCGGCGCCGGCCCGGAGCAGGTGCGGCTGTCTCCGGTCAGCGACCTGCGGCCGCTGTTCGAGACCAGGAACGAGATCCTGGGCCGGCTGGCGGAACGCCGGCGGCGGGAGCCGCCGCCGGTCCTCGAGCCGGCCGAAGGGGTGGCGGCGTTCCGCGCGCTGGCCGACTTCGAGCTGGAGGGGCACGCCAGGATCAGGGCGTCCGCCCGGCCGGGCGGGCGGCTGCTCAGGCAGCCGGCGAACTGGGGGCAGCTGCGCAGCGCGCTCTGGCAGCGGGCGGTCAGCGAACAGCAGCGGCTCAGCGGGGCGTCCAAGGGCGCCGCGAACGACGTCGTGACGTCGGTCATGAACCACCTCGGGCACCTGGCCGAACAGGCCACCTGGTTCACCGCCGACCCCCGGCTGCGCGGGGCCGCGATGGACGAGACCCTGCGGCACGCCGTGCTTGGCGAGGCCGTGCGCAGCCTTCCCGCGCAGCAGGCCTGGGAGCGCTACTGGTCCGACCACATGGGTCGCGCGTTGCGCATGGACCGGGGCAGCAGCGCGTTCGCGGAGATGGAGTCCCGCCGGGCGCTCACCGACGGCTGGCTGGCGGCCTGGACCGCCTGGACCACGCGCGCTTGAGCGGCCGACAGGCCGCGCTCATTCGCCCGCCTGGCCCGCGTCGCCGTGATCCTTGTCCGGCTCTGCCGGGTTCCCGGCGTCGTCGACCGCGGCGAGCAGGTCAAGGAACGGGCCGACCCGGTGTCCTTCCTGGGCAGGGTGCCGGAAGATCATGTCCGGGTCCACGGTGTACGCGGTGCGCCGCCCGGTCCTGGTGCGGGTGACGTAGCCCGCGGCCTCCAGGTCAGCCACGATGGCCTGGACGGCGCGTTCGGTGAGCCCGGCGACGGCGGCGATGTCCCGGATCCGGGCATCGGGATTGCGGGCGATCTCCACGAGCACGTGACCGTGCCCGGTCAGCAGCGTCCAGGCACCCGCGCGCTCCTCAGGCTCGCTCATTCTCCTGACTATATATCTCGCGGGACTATTATCGCGAGATATGATACGTGAAACTTTCTTCCTGTATCTATTGACAGGTTCCGGCGGGCCGCCGATCCTGGTAGTGCGCGACCGGGGAGGTGGCTTCGATGCTTGAGGTGGACATGGTCGTGGGCGTGCCTGTCGTGACGGCGCCTGAGGAGATCGACCTCACTAACGTTTCCGGGCTGCGAGCGGCGCTCCAGGCGGCGGCCGCGACCGGGTCCCCGGCGTTCGTGGTCGACATGACCACGACCAGGTTCTGTGATTCCGCCGGGCTTCGTGTGCTGGTGGACGCGCACAAGCGGGCCGTCGCCGAGGGTGGTGCGATGCTGCTGGCGGTGTCGGCCGCCGCGGTCCTGCGCGTTCTCGAGATCACCGGCATCGACCAGGTGATACCCGGCTTCGACAGCCTGGACGAGGCGGTGGCGCACGCCACCGAATACCCCGGTTAGGGCGTCAGCACGATCTTGCCGGTGTTCTGCCGGGACAGGATCCGGCGGTGGGCGTCTGCCGCCTTGGCGAACGGGAACGTGGTGTCGATCCGCGGCGTGATGCGGCCCGTTTCCCAGAGCGCCAGCACCTCCCCCAGTTCCTGGCTCAGCATCGGGATCTGGTCCCACAGCCGCCCGATGTGGACGCCGCAGACGCTCTTGTTGCGGTTCATCAGCTGCACAGGGGTGAGCCGCGGCATGCTCGCGACCTGCGACAGCACGTGCACCGGACGGCGGCGCTGGCCGCTGGCCAGGTTGGCGAACCCGTAGGCGACCAGGCGGCCGACGGGCCGCAGCAGCTTCAGCCCCTTGCGCCAGTCCGCGCCGCCGAGCGAGTCGAGCACCACGTCCACGCCTTCGCCGTTGGTCAGCTTGCGGACCTCGGCCGCGTAGTCGGCCGTGTGGTAGTCGATCGGGTGCGTGCAGCCCTCGGCGCGCAGCGCCTCGTGCTTCGCGGCCGACGCGGTGCCGAACGTCTCCACCCCGTCGACGGTCTGGCACAGCTGGAGCACCGCCGTCCCGACCCCGCCCGCGGCCATGTGCACGAGCACCCGCTCACCGGGGCGGAGGCAGGCCACGCGGAACAGCATGTGGTAGGCGGTCAGGTAGTTCACCGGCAGCGCGGCCGCCTCCTCGAAGTCCTTGCCGTCCGGGATGGGCAGCGCCTGCCCGGCGGGCACGCACACCACGTCCGAATGGCCGCCGTACCTGGTCAGCGCGATCACCCGCGAGCCTACGAGGCCGTCATCGACGCCGTCGCCGGCCGCGTCGATGACGCCCGCCACCTCGTAGCCCATCACGCAGGGCGGCTTCGGCCGGTCGGGGTACAGCCCCTGAGCGGCCATCACCTCGGCGAAGCACAGCCCGGCCGCGCGGACGCGGACGCGCACCTGTCCCGGTCCCGGGACAGGATCGGCCGATTCCCGCACCTCCAGTCCCGCGGGTCCCGCTGAGCTCGTGATCCATATCGCCCGCATGGCCGGCCCCTCTCCGATCGCTAGCCGACGAGAGCCTGCGTGCCTAGCACGGTGATCAGGGCGAGGCGGTCGGCGTCCTCGGTACCGGGCTCGGCGGTGTAGATCATTATGCGCAGATCGCTGCCCTGGACGGTGAGCACGTCGCAATCCAGCGTCAGGGTGCCGGCCTGCGGGTGGTCGATGGTCTTGCGCTCGGTGGCCTCGTGGCGGCCGACCGCGCCGGAATCCCACAGTTCCGCGAACCGGGGACTGTTCGCGTGCAGGTCGGCGATCAGCTGCCTCAGGGTCCGGTCGGCCGGGTAGCGGGCCATGGCCGTGCGCAGGTCGGAAACGATAGCGGCCTCGAATGCCCGGCGCGCTTCCGGCGGCTGCCTGACCCGGCTGGACCGCGGCTCGACGAGGTTGCGCCACGCGCCGTTGCGCTGGTTGCCGCGCCACTGCGACGGATCGCCCATCAGCGCCGCGTACGGCTGGTTGTACGTGAGCAGCGTCCAGGACGCGTCGGAGACCGCGACCGGGGTGCCTGACAGCCTGTCGAGCAGCCGGTGCACGCTCGGGGTGATGTACCTGGGCACCGTGTCCGGGGCGGGCAGGACCAGGCCGGCCAGCCGGAACAAGTGCGCCCGCTCCGTTTCCGACAGCCGCAGCGCCCGCGCCAGCGCCTCGACGACCTGCGCGGACGGGCTGGTCGCCCGGCCCTGCTCGAGGCGGGTGACATAGTCGACGGAGATGCCGGCCAGCATGGCGAGTTCTTCGCGGCGCAGTCCGGCCGCCCGGCGGCGTCCGCCGGCGGGCAGTCCGGCGGCCTCGGGGGAACTCCGTTCGCGCCAGCGCCGCATCGCCTGGCCGAATTCACCGGACGTCATGACCCCACATTATGCGTGCCGACGGCCGTTTTCCTGGTACCGGCAGTCCCAGGAAAAGGGGCCGGCTGGCTGCCCGCGCCGCGCGGCGGCAGGCTGGCAGCATGACAACGACACTGATCACCGGGGCAAACAAGGGCCTCGGGTACGAGACCGCCCGCCGGCTGATCGCCGCGGGCCACACCGTCTACATCGGCAGCAGGGACGCCGGGCGAGGGCGCGACGCCGCGGCGCGGCTCGGACCGCGCGCGCGGCTGGTCATCCTCGACGTCACGGACGACGCGTCCGTCGAAGCGGCGGCGAAGACCATCGAGGCCGACGGCGGGCTGGACGTGCTGATCAACAACGCCGGGATCGAGCAGCGGACGGCCACCAACACGGTGCCAGGTGCCGCCGAGATCACCGCCGACCAGATGCGGCAGGTGTTCGAGACCAACGTCTTCGGCGTCGTGCGCGTCACGCACGCGTTCCTGCCGCTGCTACTGCGGTCCGCCGCGCCGCTGGTGGTCAACGTCAGCAGCGGCCTGGCCTCGATCACCCATCTCACCGACCGGGATTCGCCCGCCTATGCCTACCCCGGGGTCGCCTATCCCGCGTCGAAGGCCGCGGTCAACATGATCACCGTGCAGTACGCGAAGGCGTTCCCCGGGATGCGGATCAACGCCGTCGAGCCCGGCTTCACCGCGACGGACCTGAACGGGCGCACCGGCATCCAGACCGTCGAGCAGGGCGCGGAGATCATCGTCCGGATGGCGCAGGCGGGGCAGGACGGCCCGACTGGCGGCTACTTCGACGCCAGCGGGCCGCTGCCCTGGTGACCGGTTACCGGAGGAAGAGGCAGAACGGGTGCCCGGCGGGGTCGAGCATCACCCGGACTCGCTCCTGCGGCTGATGGCCGGCCAGGGTCGCGCCTTCCCGCTCTGCCCACGCAACCGCGGCGCCGAGATCCTCGACCGCGATGTCCAGGTGCTGCGTGATGTGCTGCCTGCCCGGCTCGCTCGGCCAGGCCGGCCGGGTGTACTGCGCCTCGTACTCGAAGTTGAGCGTGGGGCCGGTCGCGCCGGCCGGGGGCCGCACCTGCGCCCAGCCGTCTTCCGGCGGTGACCCCGGTCGCGGCGGTTCCTCGGCGGTGACCGGCCAGCCGAGCAGCCTCGCGTAGAAGGCCGCGAGCGCCCGGGGGTCGGGTGCGCCGATCGTCACCGACGTGACGTCCATGCGGGGTGGCTGAGTCATCTAATCCTCACTACAAGCGAAAGCGGCGGCGCGTTCCTGCTACGCTCCTGACGCCCCGAGCATAAGGAGAAATCAGCGACCATGGCCGCCACGCTTCGCGACACGCTGCTCGCGCCGGAAGTACGGCCGCAGGTGGTCGCCGACTGCGAGGCACTCGTCAACGGCGAGGTCGCCACGATGTCCGGCATCTCGGGGACCGCGGTCAAGCTCGCGTACAAGGCCGTGCGGACCTACGACGCGGGCCATATCCACTACATGATCGAGACGCTGCTCCCGAATCTGGCCGACGCGCTGCAGCCGTACTGGACGGAGTTCACCGCCGCGGGCGGCGGGGTGTTCGGCGACTACCTCGCCAAGAATGAGGACGAGGTGTGCGAGGCGCTGCTCGCGATCACCGACGAGCGCGGCAGGAACTCGGGCCGACCGGTGATCGTGAAGGCCTACAACACGGTGCGCGGCAGCGCCGCTAAGCATGTGAAGGCCGCCCTGCCCTCGGTCGGCGCCCTGGTAGAGCGATACACGTTCTGAGAGCTAATGAGTTTTGGCGATATTAGCGTTTGACTACGTTCCTAATTGGTAGCCTTTGTTGGTTGTGACGCGAACTGGCCTCATACTCGATGACCGTTACCAATTGGCTGAACCGATCGCCGCGGGTGGCGTCGGTCAGGTATGGCGTGCGGCGGACCTGCTGCTCGACCGGGAAGTCGCGGTCAAGCTGCTGCGCCCCGAATACGCTGATCACCCCGACACGCTGGAACGCTTCCGCGCGGAAGCCAAGCACGCCGGGTCGCTGACCCATCCGTGCGTCGCCCGGGTCTACGACTACGGCAACGCGGGGCCGGCCGTCCCGCCGTACCTGGTGATGGAGTACGTCGACGGGCCCTCGCTCGCCGACATGCTGGCGGTGGACCCGGTGCACCCGATAGTCGCCCTGGACGTGGCGGCGCAGGCCGCCGCCGGGCTCGACGCCGCGCACCGCATCGGCCTGGTGCACAGGGACATCAAGCCGGGCAACATCCTGGTCGGCGCTGACGGCCTGGTGAAGATCACGGACTTCGGCATCGCGCACGCGGCGGGCTCCGCGCCCATCACGGGACCCGGCCTGGTGATGGGCACCACGCAGTACATGGCGCCGGAGCGGATCGCCGGCGGCCAGGCGACGCCCGCGAGCGACCTGTACGCCCTGGGCATCCTCATCTACGAGTGCCTGACCGGCCTGCCGCCTTACGACGGGGGCACCGCCGAGGTGATGGCGGGGCACTTGTACCTGCCGATGCCGCCGCTGCCGGCGGGCGCGCCGCCGGAGCTTGACGAGCTGATCACCAGGCTCACCGCCAAGGACCCGGCCGCCCGGATGTCCGACGCCGCCGAAGTCGCGGCCATCGCCACCCGGCTGCGCGACGCGCTGGCCGCCGACGCGGGCCTCACGGTGGCCGCGCCGGCGTTCGCCGGGGCGGCCACCGGCTCGCGCGCCTTTGCCGGGGCGGCGCCGGAGCAGGCCGGGCCGGGCATGACCGGGGAGACCGCCCTGCTGGACGACCAGCCCTTGCGGCCCCTGCCGCCTGTGCCGTCCCTACCGCTCCGGCAGCCCGACTCGCCCGCGGACCGGCCCGGCAGGACCGGACGGCGGCGCGCGACGACGCTCGCGGCGGGCGTGACCGTGCTCGCGGGCGCCGGGGTGGCCTGGCTGCTGGCCAGCGGGGCGCTGCACGACTCCCCGGCCGCGGACCACCTGACGGTGTCGCCGCCCGCCACCATCGCGCCCGGGGGATCGGCGTCGCTGGCGCCGACGGCCACGGGGCCGGCGCCGAGCCATCCGGCGGCCGGGGCATCCGCGCGGCCCGGCGGCTCCGCCACGGCCAGCGCCAGCCGCCAGGCGACGAACAGTCCGGGCACCAGCCCGAGCAGCAGCGCGTCCCCCAGCCAGTCCAGCTCGGCGAGCCACTCCCCCGGGCCGACCCCGACGACCACGTCGCCGGCGCCCTGGCCGACGCTCCCGCTGCCGCTGATCTCCCTCGGCCTGTAGGAACCGGCGTTCCGGGGGAACCACGGGCCCGTTCCGGATAATTCATACCGGCCGAAAGACCCGGGCCCGCGGGACTTCCGTCCGTGGCGCAAGCGCGTGCGACGGCCGACCGTGGGGTCATGACGACGAACGGGCAGCCCGTCGCGGGCACCACCATCTTCGACGGCGACCAGGCGATCAAGGGCTACGCGCTGAACAAGATGTGCATGTCCTTCAACGACGCCGCGAACCGGGCGGAGTTCGTGCGGGACGAGGACGCGTACTGCGCGCGGTACGGTCTCAGCCCCGCCCAGCGCGAGGCGGTCAGGCACCGGAACGTGCTGGAGCTGATCGCCGCCGGCGGCAACATCTACTACCTGGCGAAGTTCGCCGGGATCTTCGGGCTGGACGTGCAGGACATCGGCGCCCAGCAGACCGGGGTCACCAAGGCCGAGTTCCAGGCCAGGCTGCTGGCGGAAGGGCGGTAGCACCATGGCAAGAATCATCGGCTGTGTCACGACCTCGCACGTCCCGGCGATCGGCAACGCCATCGCCAAGGGGCGGCAGGAGGAGCCGTACTGGAAGGAGTGGTTCGACGGGTTCACGCCGGTGCACCGTTGGCTGGACAGGGTCCGGCCGGACGTCGCGGTGGTGGTCTACAACGACCACGGGCTGAACTTCTTCCTCGACAAGCTCCCGACCTTCGCGATCGGCGCCGCGGCGGAGTACCAGACCGCGGACGAGGGCTGGAACCTCCCGGCCGTGCGTCCGTTCCCTGGCGATCCCGCGCTGTCCTGGCACGTGATCAACTCCGTCGTCGCGGCGGGCTTCGACGTGACGATGTGCCAGGAGATGGCGGTGGACCACGCCGTGTGCAACCCGATGCAGCTGCTGTGGCCGGGCGGCGGGCCGTGGCCGGTGCGCATCGTCCCCGTGGAGATCAACACCGTCCAGTTCCCGCTGCCGTCGGCCGCCCGCTGCTGGGAGTTCGGCCAGGCGATCGGGCGGGCCGTCGCTTCCTACCCGTCCGGCGAGCAGGTGGTGGTCATCGGCACCGGCGGGCTGTCGCACCAGCTCGACGGCGAGCGGGCCGGGTTCATCAACAAGGAGTTCGACCGGAAGTTCATGGCGAGCATGGTGACCGATCCGTCGTGGGCGACGCGGTACTCGACGGTCGAGCTCGTGGAGCAGACCGGCAGCCAGGGCATCGAGCTGATCTTGTGGCTGACCGCGCGGGCGGTGCTCGGCGCGGGCGGCGGCGGGGATGTGGGCGTACGCGAGGTCGCGGCCACCTATCATGTGCCGATCTCCAATACGGCGGCCGGCATGATGCTGCTGGAGCCGGCGGGGTAGAAAAAACACTTCCCGGTACGCGACACTTTGCTTATTCCGTCCCCACTTCAAGGCCGAGGTGAGGTTCAGCGTGCCATCTCAGGAAGAAGCAACGCGCGTCCCTGTCGACGATTTCGTCAAGGACGAGCTGTACCCGGGCTACAAGCAGCCGTTCGGCGGCCAGCCATTCGTCGCCGGGCCGGTGCGCCCGTTCAGCCGGGCGGACAACGCCCGCTACTGGCTGCGCGACTCGCTGCACTTCAGCGAGGGCATGGTGCCAGCCTCCATCGCCACTCTCGACGACGCGCAGACCTGGGGCGCCCAGCTCGGCGCGGAGATCGTCGGGGTGCCGCCGACCCGGGGGTCGGTCAACCGGCTGGCCGGGACGCACGTGTACATCGGCACCATCGACGTGGACACCGAGTGGCAGGTGCAGGCGCGCGCGGCGAGGTTCGGCCAGTACGTGACCCCGATCCTGCGTGACTTCGACAGCTACTGGGCCATGCGCGCGGGCGAGCTGCAGGCGGCCTACGACTACCTGGACAACCTGGACCTTTCCGCGATGGACCCGGCCGCGGTGTGGACTTCCTTGAAGGATGCGTACGCGTTCCACCGCCGCGCGTGGTTCATCCACTTCGAGGTGATGTACGTCCTGACTGCCAACTACCTGGCGTTCTACGCGCTGGCCGAGGAGATCGGGCTGGCCGGGTCGGCCGTCTCCGGTTTCCTGGCCGGGCAGCAGACGTTCTACACCAAAACCGACGAGGAGCTGTGGCGGCTGGCGGGCCGGGCGCGGGAGCTCGAGGTCACCGGACCGCTGCGGCACGCCTCGCCGGATTCGATGCGCGCCCAGCTGTCGGCGCTGCCGCACGGCGCTGGCTGGCTGGACGAGTTCGACGCGTTCCTGGAGGTCTACGGCCAGCGGACCGAGGAGACCTGCCGGATCGACACGCCGTCGTGGATCGAGGACCCGTCGGCGCCCTTGTACGCGATCGGC
>DATBBI010000269.1:0-2049 GCA_036271115.1 Trebonia sp. | reverse complement strand
CAGGCCCCAGGGCTTGTCGTTGACGCGGGTGAGGACGACCGTGGCGCGGTGCGGGCCGCTGAGCTTCAGGCGGCGGCGGATCTGGTCGACGTCGCCGGCGAGGCCGCGGCGGCGGATGTCCGCCGCGCCGACGCCGAGCTCACGGAGCCGGGCGGCGAACCGCTTCTCGTTCCACGGGGCGGACTCGACGACGCGCAGGGTCCGCGCGAAGGGCGTGGCCACCTCACGATCGGCCGTCAGGAAGGCGATCCGCGGGTCGATCTTCCGCGCGCCGAGCAGCCGGGCGAGGTCCTCGACGAGCCCGGCCCTGGTGACCGCGGGGCTGGGATCGAGCAGGTACGCCCCCGGCTCGCTGACCTCGACGGGATCGGCGCCGATACCGGCCCCGGTACCGGGCTCGTCGGGCGCGGCGGGCGCGCGGGTCAGCGCGCGGGTCAGCGTGTCGCCGGCCGGCAGGATCGTGGCGCGCCGCTGGGCGGTCGCGAACGCCGGCGACCACAGCACGGCTTCCTTCAGGTCGCGGCCGTCGGCGATGAACTCGGCCTCCCAGCCCGGCGGGATCAGCTCGGCGGGCAGGCCGGGCGCGGCCTTGACGCAGACGGCGGGGACCTGGCCGGCGAGGGCGAGGCACCAGTCGAGCGGCGGCTGCGACACCCCGGCGGGGAACCGGCGCGTCCCGGCCCGGCGGGCCGGGTCGATGAAGACCGCGTCGACGCCGCCCAGCGCGATGTCGCGCACGTCCGCGACGCAGGCGCGGACCCGGCCGGCTTCTCCGTAGACGCCGGCGTTGTGGACGGCGAGCCTGGCGTGGATCTCGTCGCGGTCGACGGCGAGCACGGTGTCGGGTGATTCCGGCTCAGGTGATTCCGGCGCGGCCGACCGCGGCGCCGCCGCGAGCGCGATCAGGTCGCCGCCGATGCCGCAGCACAGGTCGGCCACCCGCCGCGCGCCGCCGAAGCGTGCCGCCCGGTGCCGCGCGACCGTTTCCGACGACGACTGCTCGTAGCCGGCCCGCGTGAACAGCATCTCCATCGCGCGGCTGAACTTCTCCCTGGCCGCCAGCCGCAGTTCGTGCTGTGCGACGGCCGCGGCGGCGAGGCTCGCCGGGTATTCGCGCCGCAAGGCGGCGGCGACCGCCAGCTCGGATCCTCGCGCGTCGCCCAGCAGCGCGGCGGCCCGCGCGAGGGCCTCGCGTCCCAGTGGGGACAGCAGCACGGCGGGGTTCTCGTTCATGACCTGAACGAGTCAACCACCGCCTCAACCGCCGTCCGCCGCCGGCCAGGCGGTCAGGACCTCAATGCGGGCTGAGTTACTGACTCACGAGGACGCGCCGGCGGCGCTCGGTGCTGGCCGGCCGGTGGTAGTAGCGCGTCGCCGCCCCCGGGACCGGCCGCCCGTCCATGCGAGCGGGCCAGACCGCCCGTGTTCCGTGCGGCAGCAGCAGCGTGTGCCACATGAGTCCGTTGTAGTAGGTCCGCGTGATCCTGCTCGTCGCCATGACGATCCCCCAGTGCCAACGGCGCGCCCCTGTGGCGCGCGTTCTGCGTATAGGGTCAGCGGCGAGGGTTAAGCGGCGGCCAAGCCGTGATTGAGCGCCGGTTACCGGGTATTCAGTTCGAACGCGTCATGGCGCAGGATGGTGGCATGGCGGACCAGTCACCGGACAGCGCGCGGCGGAAGCTCGGCGCGGCACCGGGGCTGTGCGATACCTGCGTGCACGCGAAGCTCAACGAGACCCACCGGGGCACCGCCTACCTGCGCTGTACCCGCGCCGCATGGGACGCCCGGCTGCCCCGCTACCCGCGCCTGCCGGTCACCACGTGCCCAGGATTCGAGGCCCAAGGATAGGCCCGGCACGATCGTAGACAGGGACCAGGCACAGCCTGCCCTTAGTCCACAATGGGAAGGGGGTGATCGGAGGGAGCCATGCCAGCTGCCACCGGGGAACTGCTGGCGCCGAAGCGCATCGCGGTCAAGGGGAGGCCGATCAGGCTCCGCTGGCTGCAGCAGATCATCTGGTCGTTCCTGGCCGCGAACGTCGGGGCGCTG
>DATBBI010000268.1:0-5634 GCA_036271115.1 Trebonia sp. | reverse complement strand
GTCACGCGACCGCAGGTTGCCGACAAGCCACGACAGCGTGAGCCCGGAGTCGATGATGTCCTCCACGATCAGCACGTGCCTGCCGCTGATGTCGGTGTCGAGGTCCTTCAGGATGCGCACCACGCCGGACGACTTCGTGCCCGAGCCGTAGGACGAGACCGCCATCCAGTCCATCTGGACCGGCAGGTGCATAGCGCGGGCGAGGTCCGCCATCACCATCACCGCGCCCTTGAGCACCCCGACGAGGAGCAAGTCGCGGCCGGTGTAATCGGCGTCGATCCGCGCCGCTAGCTCGGCGGTCCGCTTGCTGAGCTGCTCGGAGGTGATGAGCACCTCTTTCAGCGATGGCCCCATGTCCCCGGCGTCCATAGACCTGCTCCTTTAGTTCTCGAAACACAGCTGGCCGGCCCGGCGCGACGCGCGGACGCCGCCTGGCAGGTCGATCCAGCGCTGGCCGTGCCAGCCGGTGACAAGCTCCTCGATGCGGGCCACGTGCCCGGCGGTCAGCGCGCCCGCCGGGCAGCCCGCCGCCAGTGCCGCCGACCGGAGCACGCGGGTGCGCACCGCGCCGGGCAGCTCCGCCAGGGAGGAGGCAGACAGCGGTGAGTCACCAGCGTCACGTTCAGAGGAAATCTCTTCCAGCACCTCCGCGTCGGCGCGCAGCTGACCGGCGGTGCGGGCCAGCGCCTCGGCCACCCCGGGCCCGAGTGCGGCCTCCAGCGCCGGCAGCGCGTCCAGCCTGACGCGGACCCTGGCGAACCGCCGGTCGGCGTTGTGCGGGTCCTGCCAGGGGTCCAGGCCAAGCGCCGCGCAGGCCTCGGCGGTCACCGGCCTGCGCAGCCCGAGCAGCGGCCGGCGGAACACGCCCCGGCGCGGCGGCATGCCTGCCAGCGACCGCGCGCCCGACCCGCGGGCAAGCCCGAGCAGCACCGTCTCCGCCTGGTCGTCAAGCGTGTGCCCGAGCAGCACCGCGGCCGCGCCGTCCCCGGCCGCGACCCGGGACAGCGCCTCGTATCGCGCGGTCCGCGCGGCCGCCTCTGGGCCGCCCGCGCCGCCGGTGCCGGCCTCGGCGGAAACGGACGCGGTCCGCACCGGATCAAGCCCGAGTCTGGCCGCCGTGGCGGCGACGGACGCCGCGCGGGCGGCCGAACCTTCCTGCAGCCCGTGGTCAACCGTCACCGCGCCCGCGCGCAGCCCGGCGCGCGGCGCCACGAACGCGAGTGCGGCGGCGAGCGCCAGCGAGTCCGCCCCGCCAGAACAGGCGGCAAGCACCAGGTCGCCAGGGGCAAGGTCGGTGACGCACGCGCGAACCGCGTTGCGGACCGAAGCGACGGCCGGCGCCGGACCCACGTCAGCCGACCCGGGCGAGCCAGTCGGCCGGGTGCGAGATCTCGGCGCGAGTGGGCAGCGTCTCCGGCGACGTCCAGACCCGGTTGAACCCGGTCATCCCCACTTCGTCCACCACGGTGCGAACGAACCGCGAGCCCTCCGCGTACTGCTTCATCTTGAGGTCGATGCCGAGGATGCGGCGCAGGATCTGCTCCATCCGGCCCGCAGAGCCACGCCGCGAGTTGAACTTCTCCCTGATATCGGCCACCGACGGCACCACCTGCGGGCCGACGGCGTCCATAACGTAGTCACCGTGGCCCTCCACCAGGGTCATCACCGCGGTCAGCTTGTCGAGAAGCTCGCGCTGCGCCGGGGTCTGCATGGCCTCTACCAGTGAGTCGCCGTCGCTGCCGCGCACCGCGCCGGCCACCGCGCCCGCCGCGGCCCGCAGCCGCTCCACGATCGCGCCCGGGTCGAGGTCAGAGGCCAGCAGGAATTCGGACATCATGCTCTGCACGTAGTCGCGCAGCCACGGGACTGAGGTGAACTGCACCCGGTGCGTCTCCTCGTGCAGGCACACCCAGCGCCGGAAGTCGTGCGGTTCGACGCCGAGCTCACGCTCGACCATGACGATGTTCGGGGCGACGAGGGTGAGCCGGCCGACACCAGTCCCGCCCGTGCCCGCGCCGTTCGACGAAGAGCCGTTCCCGCCCGCGGCGGCGCCTTCGCCGGGCGGCAGGAACAGCTCGTACTGGCCGAGCACCCGCGAGGACAGGTACGCCAGGATCAGCCCGGCCTGCACGCCCGTAAGCCGCGAGCCGACCGCGCCGACGACGGATCCTGCCGCCGGCACCACGTTGCTCCGCTCGGCGAGCTTTTCCGCCAGCGGCTCAAGGACGACGCGGAACCCGCCCACGTTCGCCCTGATCCATCCGGGCCGGTCCACCACCGCGACCGGGCCCACCGAGCCCTGGCTGGTCAGCCCGGTCACGTCACGGACTGGCTGCTGCACCACGGCGGTCAGGCCGCGCAGTTCGGCCACCACGGCGCGGGCGTCTGCGAGGCTGACCTGCGGCCCCTGCCTGGCGAACCGGACGCCGGTCGTGATCGCCAGGTCCCAATCGATCATCTGTGCGCTGCTCACCCTCCTACCGTACGTGCTGGCCGGGCGTGGTGGCAGACCAGATCACGACTAGCGAGGCGATCGCGGCGGCGCATCGAGGTCACCTGAGGTCACCTGACCGAGCCTGAGCTCGCCTGAGTCACCGGCAGCCGCAGGCCGCCAGCCCGGCCGCGGCACTGTCGATCGCCCCCGCCGCGGCCGTCAGCAGGCCGGCATTCGGCACCTGCGGCGCCATGATCGCGAAGATCAGCAGCGCGCCGCTGTGGTCGTAGACCAGCCCGGCGAGCGTGGCGACGGTGTCCAGGTTGCCGGTCTTGGCCCGCACCAGGCCGCGCGCCGCGCCGTCGATACCGCCGAACACGCTGCCGCCCGCCGACAGCGTTCCGCTGAACCCGGCGACCGGCAGGCCGGTGATCGCGCCCCGCAGCCGCGACGAGCCCGCGCTGGCGACCTCGAGCACCCGCACGAGCGTCTCAGGCGCGATGCCGTCTTGCGGTGACAGCCCGCTGCCGTCCACCAGGCTGATCGGCGTCGTCACCCCGAGCCGCCGCAGCTCGGTCATGACCGCGTTCGCCGCGCCGCTGAACGTCGCAGGCTGGCCCATGGCGATCGCGAGCTGCCGCGCCATGTTCTCCGCGATCACGTTGTTGCTCTCGCGCAGCATCTGCTCAGCCACCTGGGACAGCGGCGGCGAGCTCACGCTCGCCACGAGGGGCGCGCCGGACGGCGCGGTCGTTTCTGCCGGGCTGCCGCTGACCGTGATGCCGTCCTGCTGGAGCAGGTTCGCGAACGCCGCCGCCGTCAGGCCGGCCGGGTCCGTCGTGCGGGGCGTGAAGTTGACCGCGTCGTCGGAGTCTTGGAGCGCGCCGGCCGGGGTGAGGCGGCCCTGGTCGGCCTCGAGTGACACGATCGGCGTGACGTTGCCCGTGGTGATGAGGGCGTCACTCCAACCTGACGCCAGGTCGGGGCCGGTGTAGCGGGAAGTGTCGTAGCCGAGCTGCACGTGAGTGTCGCCGTCGGCCTTGAGCGCCCGGGCCGTGCTGGCCGCGAGTGCGGCCAGCGTGGCGGGCTGCGGGTAATCGGAGGAGGGGTAGCTGTTGACGGCGAGGGTGGGATCGCCGCCGCCGACGAGCACGATGCCGCCGCTCACCTTGCGCACGCTGGTGGTGAAGCGGGCGTCCGGCCCGAGCACCGCGAGCGCGGCGACCGCGGTCGCCACCTTGGTGGTGGACGCCGGGGTGGCGAGCGTCGAGCCGTTCTCCGCGTACAGCACCGTGCCGGTCCGCGCGTCCGCGACCTCCACGCCGACTTGCGGGCCGGTCTCGCCCACGGGCAGCGTGGTCCCCAGCATGGCGGCCAGCCCGGCAGCGGTCGGCAGCGAGCCGGAGTTCGCGCCTGAACTGCTGCCAGCGGTGCCCGCGGCCACCGGCGGCAGCGCCGTCCCTGGCCGCAGCACGGGGCGCGCGGCGGCGACCGGGATTCGCAGCGCCGCGAGCCTCGGCGGCAGCATGCGTGCCACGGCCACCCCGGCCGCGAGCGTGAACAGGTTCAGCATCGCGAGTGTGGCCAGGGCCGTGATCCTCATGCGGCGTGGGCGGCGGGTGCGGCGCACCGAAAACTACCTTTCGCGGGTTGCGGTGTGCATAGCTTAGGGGCAGGGCGGGCTCCGCGCCGGCGGGTCATGAACCCGCCCTTCCGCCGCGCCGGCGCCACCGGCGACAATGGAGGCAGGCGAGCGGCTGACAGGTGCGCTAACAGGGTGGAGATCATGGACGTCGAGGTAGTCATCGAGATCCCCAAGGGGCAGCGGAACAAGTACGAAGTCGACCATGAGACCGGCAAGATCCGCCTCGACCGCATGCTGTTCACCTCGACCAGGTACCCGGCCGACTACGGGTTCATCGAGGATACTCTCGGCGGCGACGGCGACCCGCTTGACGCCCTCGTGCTTCTTGAAGAGCCGACCTTTCCCGGCTGCCTGGTCACCGCGCGGGTCATCGGCATGTTCCGGATGACCGACGAGAACGGGCCGGATGACAAGGTCCTCTGCGTCCCCGCGCACGATCCGCGTGCCGAGCACCTGCGTGACATACATCACGTGCCGGAGTTTGACCGGCTGGAGATCCAGCACTTTTTCGAGGTCTACAAGGACCTAGAGCCCGGAAAGTCCGTCGAGGGTTCCCACTGGGCCGACCGGGCGGCCGCCGAGGCCGAGATCGAGCGCTCACGGAAGCGCTTTATCGAGGCCGAGGAGCACTAAGCCGGCGATCCGCCTCGCGCACTCAGCCCGGGCGCAGACCGCGTCGGCGCGGGCGCGGACGGTCTCATGCGCCGCGCGCAGGCTGTCGCCGCCGAGTTCGGCGAGGCCCCCGGAGATCAGGACGGCGGCGCTGGCGGCGGCAGCGGCACTCTCCCACCGGCCGGCCGCGGCGTGCAGCGTCATGGCGCGGACCGCGGCCGCCGCCCAGTCCGGCGCGGCGAGCTGGACATACCGGGGGGCCGTGCCGAGCCAGCCGCGGACGTGCGCCGGGACGCGCAGCCGGCCGAGCGCGTCGGCGGCGGTCTCGAGGCCCGCGTCGATCTCGGCGAGGCCGTCGGCGGACGCGCCGGTCTTCAGCAGGCAGCGCCCCAGGTGGAAGCGCGCCCTGGCCAGCCCGATGCCCAGTTCCGCCTGATCCGTCGCGGGCGCCCCGTCGTACATCCGCACGACCTCACGAAGCAGGCTGATCGCGTCCGCGGTGTTGCCTGCCTCGTCGGCCGTGAGCGCGATCCTGGCGAGCACGTCGATCCTCGGCACCTCGTAGGCCGCGGGATCGGCCTGCGCCAGCGCGGCATAATGCCCGGCCGACTCCATCAGCAGGGCGATGACGTGCAACGGGGTGTCGCCGTAGCGCGCGTGGTTGCACAGCGCGGCGGCGAGCTCAGTCTGATGCCGCGCGGGATCGGGGCCGGCCGCGTACAGTTCCCTGCTGATCGACAGTGCGGTACTCGAGTGCGTCGCCGCCTTGTCGTGGCTGCCCTCCAGCGCGGCGCGGATCGCTTCGCCGAGGTGAAAGTCATACCGTCGTTCGAGCGTGCCCAGCCGCGATGCCTTCCGCCCTGACGTCCTGCGCGGGCCCATATCAAGATCGTCGCATAACAGCCCGTAGCAGGCAATACACGCAGCGAGACTATTTGCCTGG
>DATBBI010000267.1:0-8563 GCA_036271115.1 Trebonia sp. | reverse complement strand
CGGGAGCTGCTCGGGACCCTGCGGGCGTTCGCGATTCCGATGCGGACGAAGTTCCGCGGGATCACGGTGCGCGCGGGGGCGCTGATCCAGGGACCGGCCGGGTGGGGGGAGTTCTCGCCGTTCGCCGAGTACGGGCCCCGGGAGTCGGCGCGGTGGCTGGCCAGCGCGGTCGAGTCCGCGACGGTGCCGTGGCCCGCGCCGGTCAGGGACCGGGTGCCGGTCAACGTGACCGTGCCCGCGGTCGGGCCGGAGCGCGCGTTCGAGATCGTCGCCGCGTCGGGCTGCGGGACCGCGAAGGTGAAGGTCGCCGAGCCCGGTCAGGCCGGGGCCGAGGACGTCGACCGGGTCGCCGCGGTGCGCGACGCGCTCGGCCCGGGCGGGCGGATCCGCGTGGACGCGAATGGCGGCTGGGACGTCCCCGCCGCGGCGCGCATGCTGCGCGAGCTCGGCAGGTACTCGCTCGAGTACGCGGAACAGCCGTGCGCCACGCTCGAGGAGCTCGCCGCGCTGCGTCGACTTGTCGATATTCCGGTGGCGGCCGATGAGTCGATCCGCAAAGCGGAGGACCCGCTGCGGGTCCGGGCCGCGGGCGCGGCAGACATCGTGATGGTCAAGGTCCAGCCGCTGGGCGGGGTGCGCCCGGCGCTGCGGGTCGCCGAGGCCTGCGGCCTGCCGGTCGTCGTGTCCAGCGCGGTTGACTCGTCGGTGGGGCTGGCCGCGGGGGTCGCGCTCGCGGCGGCGCTGCCAGACCTGCCCTATGCGTGCGGGCTGGCCACGATGTCGCTGCTGGCCGGCGACGTGACCGGCGAGCCGCTGACCGAGCGCGGCGGAGAGCTGCCCGTCCGGCGGCCCGCGGTCGACCCGGCGGAGCTCGCGCGCTGGGAGACCGACCCGGAGCCGTGGCGGCGGCGGGCGCTGGCCGCCGCCGAGTTTCTCGCCGACGTCCCCGGAGCCCCCGTATGAGCCTGAGCATGAAGCTGATAACAGCAAGAAGCGTGTGCGCGTCCTCGCGGCGGGCGCGGCAGTGAACCCGTCAACCGCGTTCGGCGCGGTGTTCGCCGACGAGCTGGCCCGGTGCGGGCTGCGCGAGGTCGTGATCGCGCCCGGGTCCAGGTCGACGCCGCTGGCGATGTCGTTCTACGAGCTGGAGCGGGCCGGCCGGGTGCGGCTGCACGTCAGGATCGACGAGCGGTCCGCATCGTTCACGGCGCTCGGCCTGGCCAAGGCCGGCGGCCGCCCTGTCGCGGTGGTGTGCACGTCGGGCACCGCGGCGGCGAACTTCCATCCGGCGGTCATCGAGGCCGACGAGTCGGCCGTGCCGCTGCTCGTGCTCACCGCCGACCGGCCGCCCGAGCTGCGCGGGGCCGGCGCCAGTCAGACGATCGACCAGGTCAAGCTGTACGGCGGGGCAGTCCGCTGGTACGCGGAACCGGGCGTGCCAGAGAAGGCCCCCGGCCTGGCGGCCTACTGGCGGTCACTGGCCTGCCAGGCCTGGGCGCACGCGGCCGGTGCCGCGGGCACGTGCCCGGGTCCGGTGCACGTGAACCTGCCGTTCCGTGACCCGCTGGTGCCCGATGGCCCCGGAGATGACGCCGAGGATGGCGCCGCGTGGCCCGACTCGCTGGGCGGGCGCGCGGGCGGGGCGCCGTGGACCCGGGTCGCCGGGTCGGTGACCGCGGAACCGCTGGACCTGCCGTGGGCGGAACGCGGGATCGTGGTCTGCGGAGACGGGGTCGACGACGCCGCGCCGCTGGTCCAGCTGGCGGAGCGGGCCGGGTGGCCGGTGCTCGCGGAGCCGTCGTCAGGGGCGCGGCGCGGGCCGAACGCGCTCACCGGGTACCAGTACCTGCTCGCGGCGCGGGAGTTCATGGCGGCGCACCGGCCATCGGTGATCGTCTCGGCGGGGCGGCCGGGGCTGTCCCGGCCGCAGTCGGCGGTGGTCGGCCTTGCCCGTTCCGGCGGCGCGCCGGTCCGGCACGTCGTCGTCGCGCAGGGACCCGGCCGGTGGGCCGACCCGCAGCGCGCCGCGACCGATGTGGCGGCGGCCGTCGCTCTGACCGGAGTGCCGGTCCCGGACGGTGCGCCATGCGAATGGCTCGACGGCTGGCGACGCGCGGACGCGGCGGCGGCGCTGGCGGCGGATGCCGTGCTGGAGCAGCGCGACTCGCTCACCGAGCCGCTGCTGGCCAGGGAGCTGCTCGCCGCGCTGCCGGAGAACGCGCTGCTGTGGGCGGGAAACAGCCTGTCAGTCAGGGACATCGACCTGGTCATGGCGCCGCGCGGGGACGTGCGCGTGCTGGCGAGCAGGGGTGCCAGCGGGATCGACGGGACCGCCTCGACGGCCGCGGGGGCGGCGCTCGCGCACGCGGCGGCGCATCCGGGCGCCCAGGCGTTCGCGCTGATCGGCGACCTGGCGTTCCTGCACGACGCTGCCGGGCTGGCGATCGGGCCGGCCGAGCCGCGGCCCGACTTGTGCCTGGTCGTGGCTAACAACGACGGCGGCGGGATCTTCGAGACGCTGGAGCAGGCGGCGTTCGACGGGGTCTTCGAGCGGCTGTTCGGCACGCCGCACGGGGCGTCGGTCGAGCGGCTCGCGGCGGCCTTCGGCGTGTCGTACACGCTGGTGGAGCAGCCCGGCGAGCTGGCCAAGGCGGTCTCGGGGACCGGGCTGCGGATCGTCGAGGCGCGCACCGACCGGGCTGCGAACGCGGCGCTGCGCGCCCGGATGCGCGCGGCAGCCACCCAGGCAGTGGTGCGGGCCGTCAGCCCGTGACCTGCCAGTTGAACGTCGCCGACGCGGTGGCGCCCGCGCCGTTCTTCGCCGTGACGGTCACCCGGTAGTTCTTGACGGCTCCGGCGGTGCCCTTCTTGATCGTGCCGGTGATGTCGCCGGCGGCGGTGATCGACAGGCCCGGCGGCAGCCCGGATGCCGTGAACTTCAGCGTCGCCCGGGCCACCGCGTCCAGGGAGGCGACCTGCAGGCCGACCTTGGCGCCGCCCTTGCTCGCCAGATTGCCAGGATCGATCAGCCCAACCATGCTCGGGTTGAAGTAGCTGAGGTCGGTGCCGCCGGAGGTACTGACCCCGGACACGGTGCCGGCGCTGGAGTACTGCCAGAACGTATAGGCCGGCCAGCCGGCCGGCATCGGCGGGCTGCTGACGCCGTAGGCCGCCACCCACATCGGGTCGGCGCCGAAGGCGGTACTGGAGCCCGTGCAGGTGTCCCACCAGTTCGCCGTGGTGTAGATGATCGGGTACTGCCCGGTCGCGGTGCGCGCGGTCGAGACGAACGACGAGATCCAGGTCCGCATCGCGGCGGCGCTCAGCCCATAGCACTGGTTGGTGTGGTCGGTGCTCACGTACGGGTCGTACTCGATGTCCAGCATCAGCGGCAGCGCCCGGCCGCCGGACCTGTACTTCGAGTACTTCAGCGCGAACTGCGCCTGGACCGCGCCGGTGGTGATGTTGGGAATCGCGAAGTGGTAGACGGTGGCGTACAGCCCGGAGTTCATGGCGGAGACGATGTCGTGGATGGCATACGGGTTGACGTAGTAGTTGCCCTCGGTCGTCTTGATGGCGGCGAACTTGTAACCCGTCCGCGCGACCGAGGCCCAGCCGATGGCCGCCCCGTTCTGGTGCTGGTAGGAGGCGACGTCGATGCCCCGTACGGTGGTCAGCGCCGTCGCCTGGTTCACGGCGGCGGAGGAGGAGGGCGTCGCCAGTTGCTGCAGCAGTTGGGGCGAGTGCGGCAGCGCCTCGTCGGCCGCGCGGCTGGCGGCGAGCGCCGCGAGCGCGGGGCTGGCGCCGGGTGCGGCGCCCGACGGCGTCAGCGTGCCGGATTGCGCCGGCGTCGCGCTTGAGGACCCCGTGCTTGATGGGCCTGTGCTCGACGGGGCTGTGCTCGACGGAGCTGGGGCGCCGGCGGGAGCGGTGGCCGTCCCTGATCCGGTCGTCCCGCTGCCCTGAGTGGCGGGGACGGTCGCGGTAGCGGGCGTGCCGACGCGGGCCGGCTGTGCGGTCGGCGCGGGCGCCGCGCCGAATCCGGATGAGACAACATGGATGGCCGCAGCGGAGCCACCGGCGATGAAAAGAACGGCAAGCGCCGCCGCCGCTGCCACGGCGGCCCCCCCGCTTGACTTGAGTCGCATCGCGCCAGGCTAGGGGGCGGGTAATGATCATTGTCCGGAGTTCGGGCGTGTTTAGCCCGTGCGGACTAGGGCCTAGTCCGCATTAATCAGTAACCGCAGCGCTGCGTGTTCCAGTTGGGGGAATAGGGTCTTACGAGTCGCGGATCCTTCGGGTCCGGAGCGCGGCCGGACGGTAGCGTGAGCCCATGATCGCCTCGCTGGCCGTCGGCGGCCTGCTGCTGACGGGGATGGTGGTCGCCACCTGGTACGCGGCCGTCCGGCTGCCCGGTGACGCGCGGGTCCCGCTGCACGCCGGGACTCCCGAATACAGCGTCTGGCTGTCCAAGCGCACCGGGCTGGCGGCCTGGCTGGCGGCGGGGACGGTGGTGTTCGCGGCGCTCGCCTGGCTCACCCTCAGCCAGGCCGCGGCGAACTGGGCGGCGTCCATGCGGGTGACGCTGCTGCCCGCGGTGATGTGCGTGGCGCTCGCCGCCGAAGTCGCCGCGATCATCCTGGCCCGCCGCGCCGTACCCGCGGAAAACGGCTAGCTAGCGCGGAACAGCTGAGTCGGGTGGGATGCGCGCAAGTTGAGCGCGGCCGCAGCCCCATGTTTCCATCAGTTAGGTAGGGATAAATCGGGCAAATCGGGCGCAGAAGTGGTCATAACCGATGGGAAGATGCGCGAAGTGGTCACAAGTGATGGGAAGATGCGCAGGCCGCTGTGGGTCTTAGTCGCGGGTCGCTGTTGCCGGGGAGGGGGCCGGGCGCTGGCGGCGGGCGGCGTCGCCGGCCGTGCGGTCCATCCGCAGCGCTTCGGCGGCGGTGCCGGCCGCGATGAGGGCGAGCAGGCAGAACGCGACCGTGTAGGCCGTCAGGCCCGTCCCGAAAACGCCGCCGATGCGCAGCGCCACCGTGGCGACCGCGATCGACAGGCCGCCAGCGAGCTGGGTGCTGGTCGCGGCCAGCGTGTTCGCGTCGCGCATCAGCTCGGACGGCATGTCGGCCAGCCCGACCGTGCCGTACACGGTGAACCCGACCGACCGGGTGACGCCGCTGATCAGCGCCAGCCCGGCGATCACCGCGATCGGCGTGGCGGCGGAGGTGAACCCGAGCACGGCGACCGCCACCGTGGTACCCACAGTGGCGCCGAGCAGCACCGTGCGGAACCCGAACCGGTTGATCAGCGGCGTGGTCACCGGCTTGATCCCGACGTTGCCCGCGAACACGAACGCGGTGATCGCGCCCGACTTCACCGGCGACCAGCCGAACTGGGTCTGGAACATCAGCGGCAGCAGGAACGGCACCGCGCCGCAGACGAGCCAGTACGCGATGACGCCTGCCTGCGTGACACGGAACGTGGGCACACCCAGCGTCCGGAGGTTGAGCAGCGGGAACTGGGTGCGCCGCAGGTGCAGGGCCGCGACGGTCAGCAGCGCCACCGACCCGGCGAGGAACACGGCGGTCAGCAGCGCCGGCGGCGCGGGCAGCGCGACCAGGTGCGCGCCATACGTCAGCCCGCCGAGGCCGAGGCAGGTCAGCACTACGCCGGCCCAGTCCAGCGGCGGCGGAGCGCCGCTCGGGGCGCTGTCCGGGCCGTCTGTCACCAGCCGCCACGCGAAGAAGAACGCGATCAAGCCGAGCGGCACGTTGATCAGGAAGATCCAGTGCCACGACGCGTACGTGGTGATCAGCCCGCCGGCCAGCGGCGCGATCACCGGGGCGAGCAGGCCCGGCCACACGACGTACGACGTGACCCGCAGCAGGTCTTCCTTGGCCGCCCGCGAGATCACCATCGTCCGGCCGACCGGCACCATCATCGCGCCGCCCGCGCCTTGCAGCACCCGCATCCCGACGAGCATGCCGAGGTTCACGCTCGCGGCGCAGCCGATCGAGGCGAGGGTGAACAGCGCGATCGCGGTGAGGAAGACCACCCGGTTGCCCAGCCGCCGGGTCAGCCAGCCGGACAGCGGGATCAGCACCGCGAGCGTCAGCAGGTAGGCGGTGACGACCAGCCCGATCGCCGCGGGCGGCGCGCCGAGCGACCGGCCGATCTGCGGCGCCGCCGTGGTGACGATCGTCCCGTCCAGCATCTCCATGAAGAAGCACCCGGCGACGAGCAGGGCGGTGTTGCGGTGCGTCGCGTCGATCACCGGCCCGGACTCCCTCGTGACAGCCTCCTTCGCAGCGGGTGCGCGAGCGCGATGAACGCGACCCAGCCGCCGAGCAGGACGAGCCAGAAGCTGATGAACCGGTAGGCCACCACGGCCGCGAGCGCGGCGGACGAGTGCAGCCCCGAGGCGGTGAGCGCCGCGGTCATCGCTAGCTCGACGAGCGCGAACCCGCCTGGTGTCAGGCCGGTCGAGGCGACCGCCGCGCCCGCCCCGTAGACGAGCAGCAGGTCGTCCCAGGGAACGGGCTGTCCCATCGCGCGGATCGACAGCGCCAGCGTCGCGCAGTCGAAGGCCCAGTTCGCGAACGCCAGGCCGAACACCCGACCGTAGCCGGGGAGCGACAGCCGCCGGCTCGACACCTCGCCGAGGAACCCGTCGACCCCGGCCCCGCCGTCCTCCGGCTTGCCGAACGCGCGCTTGCTCAGTGCCGCCAGCTTCTCCAGGACCGATTGCAGCAGCGCCCGCATCCGGTCGAACCGCAGCGCCAGCAGCACCCCGACGACGGGCAGCAGGTATACCGCAGCGCCCGCGTACCCGGCGGCCGACGCCGCCGACGTGCTCCCGGCGATCGCGCCGGCCACCAGCAGCAGCGCCAGGCTCGCCGTGGAGCAGATCCACGACACCGCCATCGACCAGCTCGTCGTCGCCGCGTCCAGGCCGGCCCGGCGGAACTGCCGGTAGGAGTAGACGACGTCGAGTTCGGCGCCGGCGAACGGGATGGACAGGCCAAGGGCGTGCGCCGCGTACGTGATCGCCATCACCGGCCCCAGCCCGATCCGGTGCCCACCGGCCCGCAGCAGCAGCGTCCGGCTCATGCCGAACGCGGTCAGCGACACCGCCTCGGCCACGAGCGCGAGCAGCAGCCAGCCCGGGCTCGCGGTGGCGAGCACGTGCAGCGATTTCGCCAGCGTGTGCCTGGCGAGCACCACGATGACGGCCGCCGCCCCGAGCACCATCACGGTGAGCGCGGGGCGGCGGAACGAGGCCGCTGCGGAGAGGAGGGAAGAGGAGCTCTGGCGGACCTCCGCCTTGTCGGTAACCTCTTCAACCACCCCACCATTATCGCCGGGGCGAAATGGTTGCTAGGGGCCAAGCAACTGGCCGATGTCGAACCTGGCATGCAGCAACCCGAACTGGAGCATCTCGTCGGCGACGCGCTGCAGCCTGGCCTTGTCGATGCCGATCGGGTAGTTGTTCAGCGCCATGACCGCCGCGACGATCGGCGGAATCTGGCCGTTCATTGGGCCGTTCAGCGACTCCATCGCCTGCTCGACAGCGGGCCGGCTGGTGTCGGCGATCTCCTGGCCCTGCTCGAGGGCGGTCACGAACGCCTTCAGGGTGTTCGGGTTGGCCTTCGCCCAGGCCCTGGTGGCGACGTATCCCTGGATGGGGAACAGCTCGGTGGCGCCCTGGTTGAGGTCCGCCAGCTTGACCGCGCCGTACTGCTGCTCGGCCGCGGTCGCGAACGGCTCGGGCATCGCCGCCGCGGCGATCTTCCCCGCGGCCAGCTGCTTGGCCATGATGGGGAACGGAATCGGCTGAGCCGGGAATTGCACGTTGCCCGGCGTGATGCCGTTCTCCGTGAGGACGGACGCGGCGAGCAGGTAGTTGATGTTGTGCGGGGCGTTGATCCCGAGCACCTGGCCCTTGAGTTCCGCCAGGTTCTTGATCTTCGAGGTGGGCAGCGTGTAGAGGGCCTGGCTGCCCTGCTGCATCACCGAGCCTTCGGCGACAATCTCCAGCTGCTGGTGGTGTTGCACGTAATGCTGGATGTAGGAAACGTAGTTCCCGCCGGTGATGTCGTATTTCCCGGCCACCTGCTGGTTGATCACCGTGTCGCTGCTGGTGGCGGGCGTGTAGTTGATTGTCAGCCCCTGTCGCTTGAACAGGCCGTCGTGCAGGGCGACGAAGAATCCCGCGGAGTCGACCGCTGGCACGACCGCGACGTCCAGCGTGGTTTTCTCCAGGCCCCCGCTTGCGGCGGAACTCGTTCCTCCCAATGCGCCGCTGCAGCCGGCGAGGGCGAGCATCAGAATTGCCGTGATTGGAGCCAGAACGTGCATGCGTACGCTCATCCGTACGTGCATGGCCGGTGTTCCTTCCAAAGCCGGGCCCCCGGCTGCTGGAAGCGTAAATCGAACGCGAATCGCCTTTTGCCTGTTTCCAGGAAACGGTGATCGTTATTAATCAATGAGACGCCACGGGACCTATGAGGTCCCAGCGGTTGCCGGCGATGTCGAGGAAGACGGTCACCCGGCCGTAGGG
>DATBBI010000266.1:0-4342 GCA_036271115.1 Trebonia sp. | reverse complement strand
GTCGCGGAGTGGCTCGCCGAGGTGAGCTGGCCGAGGCCCGACCTCGCCGAGTTCCACCTCAAGCTGATCGCGGCCGCCGCTGCCAGGCTCGCCGACCCGATCAGCATCGTCGACGCGCAGCGCCGTGAGCTGCTGCGCCGGCTGCGCGACGCGCAGCGCGCCCAGATGGCGGTGCCGGACGGGTCCGACGCGGCGCTGTTGCTCGAAGGCATCGTGCTCCGCCTGCAAGCCGACCTCCGCTGGCTGGAGGCCTGCGAGGCGAACTGGACCATCCGGAGGAGAAAGAGATGAGCGGTGCGGGAACGGCGCTGCTTCGCGCTCGCGGGCTGCGCAAGGACTACGGCAAGGGCGAAGCGCTCGTGCGCGCCGTCGACGAGGTCGACCTGGACGTCGCCACCGGCGAGACCCTGGCCGTGATGGGGCCGAGCGGATGCGGGAAGTCGACGCTGCTGCACCTGCTCGGCGGCCTCGACCGGCCGTCGGCGGGCGAGCTGTGGCTGAACGACAGGCGCACCGACCGGCTCAGCGAGCGAGCGCTCGCCGGCCTGCGCCAGGGCGAGATCGGCTTCGTCTTCCAGGCCTTCCACCTGATGGACGAGCTCACGGCCAGGGAGAACATCGAGCTGCCCGCGCTGCTGGCGGGGCGTTCGCCTCGCGAAGCCCGTCGGCGGGCGCTGGCGCTGCTCGACCGGGTGGGCCTCGCGGACCGCGCCGATCACCTTCCCTCCGCGCTGTCCGGCGGCCAGCGGCAGCGGGTCGCCATCGCCAGGGCGCTCGTCAACGACCCGCTTGTCGTGCTGGCGGATGAGCCGACCGGCAACCTGGACAGCGCGGCGACGCTTGATGTGCTACGGCTCTTCGAGCACCTGCACGCCTCCGGGCTGACGCTGGTCATCGTCACCCACGACGAACGGGTCGCCGCCACCGCGGACCGGCTCGTGTCGATGCGCGACGGTGCGCTCGTGGACGAGACAAGGCTCACCGGCGGCGGCCGGCGCAATTTCGCTGACCTCCTCAGACTGGAGGACTAGTGATGGGCAGGGCGTTCCTTGTCTACCGCCTCGCGGTGCGCGACCTCCGGCACCACGCGGCCCAGGCCGTGCTGCTCGTCGTGGCGATCGCCGCGGCGACCGCCACGCTCACGATGGCGCTGTCGATGAACGGCGTGACCAGCCAGCCCTACTCCGCGACCAAGGCGGCGACTGACGGGCCCGACGTCGTGGCATACCTGACATCCACCGGTCAGGCGAAGGCGCTGGTGCACGCGCCCGGCGTGGCGAGTTCCAGCGGACCCTATCCGGTCGTCGGCGCCACCATCCGGTTCGACGGCCGCACCGCGGGGGTCTTCGCTCAGGGTCGCGGCCAGGAGCCGGCCGCCGTCGACCGGCCGGACGTGACGGCAGGGAGCTGGGTGCGGCCGGGAGGCGTGGTGCTCGAGCGGACCTTCGCCGAGGCGCTCGGCGCCCAGGTCGGCGACGCGGTGACATTGAACGGCCAGCGTTTCACCGTCGCCGGGATCGCGGTGACCGCGGCCCAGGCGCCGTACCCGAACCTCTGCTACTTCACGGCCAGCTCATGCCCGCCATGGCTCACCGTGCCCGGGGGCGACTGGCGGAACGTCGGGGTGATCTGGATGACCGAGGGCGGCGCGCTCGGGCTGGCGTCGAAGGCGAATCCGCTGACCACCACCTACGTGCTCAACCTGAAGCTCGGCAACCCGGCGGACGCGGACGCGTTCGCGCAGCAGCGTTTCGTTCCTTTCCCGCAGCCGAGCGGCTCGTCGGGATTCACGCCTCCGTACCTCGGCCCGATGTTCTCGACATGGGACGGGATCGCGTCCGCGGACGCGCTGCTCGTCCAGGACGCGCAGTCGGTGCTCGAGCCGGGCGCGCTGCTGCTGGCGCTGCTCGCGATCGCGAGCGTGACCGTTCTCGTCGGGCGGCGGCTGTCTGAGTACGCGCGCCGTGTCGGGCTGCTGAAGGCGGTCGGCGGCACGCCGGGGACGGTGGCGGCGATGTTCCTGGCGGAGAACCTCGCGCTGGCGCTGCTGGCGGCGGTGGTAGGGCTCGTCGCCGGGTCGCTCGCGGCGCCACTGCTCACCAGCCCGGGCGCGGCCCTGGTCGGGGCGCCAGGCGCGCCATCGCTGACGGCGGTGACCGTGGCGAAGGTCATGGGGGTGGCGCTCGCCGTCGCGCTGGCGGCAACGCTCGTGCCCGCCATCCGCGCCGCGCGCACCAGCACGGTCGCCGCGATCAACGACGTCGCACGGCCGCCGCGGCGCCGGGGCGCCCTGGTCAGGATGTCCGCCGGCCTGCCCGTCCCGGTGCTGTTCGGGCTGCGGCTCGTCGGCCGCCGTCCGCGCCGCGCGCTGCTCACCGCGGCGAACATCGCCGTCACGGTCACCGGCCTCGTGGCGGTGCTGTCCTTCCACGCCACCGTCAACAGCAGGCTCGCCAGCGCGGCGGCGACGTCGCTGATCGCCGGCGGGCTGTCCGACCCCGTCGTCACGCGGGACGAGCAGATGCTGACGGTGATCACGATCCTGCTCGTCGTCCTCGCGGCGCTCAACGCGATCTTCACGACGTGGGCGACCGTCATCGACGCGCGACGCGCCTCGGCGCTCATGCGCGCGCTCGGCGCGCGGGACACGCAGGTCGGGTCGGGGCTGGTCGTCGCGCAGGTGCTCGCGGCACTGCCGGGTGCCATCGCCGGCGTTCCGCTTGGCATCGGGCTGTTCGCTGCCGTCGTCAAGAACGGCAGCGTGCCGCCCGTTTCCTGGCTGGTGGCCGCGGTGCTCGGAGTCCTGATCGCCATGGCCGCCCTCACCGCCATCCCGGCGCGGATCGGTTCTCGTCAGCCGGCGGCCGAGGTGCTCCAGGCCGAGGCGGCCTGAGGCTCGCCTCCTGGCGGCAGGGGCATTGCGGTTAGTCTCTTGGTCAGTGAAGGATCATGCCTGAGGATTCGAGTGTCACGGTGCCCTCGCTATTCCGCGGTCCCGTAGGACCCGGCATTGGCCGAATTAGCCTGCCTAAGCCGCTGACCAGCTTCATCGGCCGGGAGCGCGAGCTGGCGCAGGCCACGCAGCTGCTCCAGTGCAGCTACCTGGTCACGCTGACCGGGCCGGGCGGCAGCGGCAAGACCCGACTGTGTATCGCCCTAGCCGAGGCGGTGGCCGGGGACTACCCGGACGGCGTCTACTTCGTCCCGCTGGCACCAGTCCATGATCCGGGTCTGGTGCCGTCGACGATCGCGCAGAGCATCGGGCTGCAAGACGCCAGGGACCGGCCCCTGATGGAGCACCTGATCAGCCAGCTGGCCGACCGCCAGGTCCTGATCGTCCTGGACAACTTCGAGCACCTGCTAGCCGGCGCCCCCGTGGTGACCCAGCTGCTGCAGGAGACCGGCGAACTGCGGATCCTGGTCAGCAGCCGCTCGTCGCTGCGGGTCTCCGGCGAGCAGGAATGCCCGATTCCGCCGCTCCCGGTCCCGGATCCGGTGACTCGCCCGACGGCCGCCTCGCTGGCCGACTGCGAGTCGGTGCGCCTGTTCGCTGAGCGAGCCGCCTCGGCGGTGCCGGGGTTTACGGTCAGCGACGAGAACGCGGCGGCGATCGCGCAGATCACCCGCAGGCTGGACGGCCTGCCGCTGGCCATCGAGCTGGCAGCGGCGCGGGTCAAGCTGCTGCCGCCGGAGGTGATCCTGCCCCGGCTGGAACACTCACTAGGCCTGCTGACCGGCGGCAACCGCGACCTACCGGACCGTCAGCAGACCCTGCGGGGGACCATCGCCTGGAGCTATGACCTGCTGACCGAGGGAGCCAAGCGACTGCTCGCCGCCTGCTCGGTGTTCGCGGGGGGCGCGACCCTGGAGGTCATCGAGAGTGTCTGCGCCGCCGCCGTGGACATCGGCCTGCCAGTGCTCGACGGCCTGCAGGAACTGGCCGACCATAGTCTGCTGCGTCAGGTGCGCGGCCCGGGGCAGTCGCCCGCGCGGTACGCGACGCTGGAGACGATCCGCGAGTACGCAGCCGAACGGCTGGCGGCGATGCCGGAAGCGGACCGGATCCGCGGCGCCCACGCGGCTGCTTTCCTGGCCATCGTCGAAACCGCCGGCCGTCCGCATGCGGGCCTGGCCAAGAAGGAGTGGCTGGAACGGGGTCGACGCCGAGCACAACAACATCCGCGCGGGGATCGGCTGGTACCGCCGGCATGACCCGCCCGCCGCCCTGCGGCTGGCCGCCTCGATGGCCGCGTTCTGGTCGCTGCGCGGCCACCATACCGAGGGCCGGCAGCGCCTGGGTGAACTGCTCGGCCTGGTCCCAGAGCCGAGCGTGGACCGCGTC
>DATBBI010000265.1:0-1665 GCA_036271115.1 Trebonia sp. | reverse complement strand
GGTACGGCCTCCTGGACCGAGCCGTCCGCTCCCAGGACCGCATCGGCGTTCAGGCGCAGTTGCCGCGCCTCGCTGGTGTCCGTAGGCAGCGCTTCTATCCCGCGTCCGGTGATCAGGTAGGGCCAGGTGATGGCGGGCCGGCGGGTCTGGAGGCCAGCGAGCCAGTTTCCGAGGACGGTCCGTGCCTCATCAGCCAGTACATCGGTTTCGACGTCGACGCCGACACGGCGGAGTTCCACAACACCGCCTTCGCCGCGTGAGGTGGGGTCGATGACGGCGATGACCACGCGCCTGATTCCGGCGTCGACCAGGCTCTGCCGACAAGGCGGCGTGCGGCCCTGATGGTTGCAGGGCTCCAGGGTGACGACCGCGGTCGCGCCGGCGGCGAGTGGACCGGCCGCGGCGAGAGCCTGGGCTTCGGCGTGCGCTTCGCCTTTGCGCTCGTGGTATCCCTCGCCGACGATCCGGTCCTGGGGATCGAGCAGCACGCAGCCGACCGGCGGGTTCGGGCTCGTCGTGCCGAGGCCGGCGGCGGACAGTGCGATGGCGCGTCGCATGGCGGCGACTTCGGCGGCTGAGGCCATCAGGAGTGGCGGGTTCCGGCGAGGGCCTCACGGAGCTGGGCGACCGCGTCGATGCTGCGGTACGGGGCAAGCGCGGTCGCGACCGGGATCACCATGCTGACGATTCTTTCCGACCCGGCGTCACGCGCGACGGCCAGGGCCTGTGTCGCTGTGATGGCGGCCTCGCCGACCTCGCCGATGGCGGCGAACGCGGTGGCCAGGGCACTGAGAGCGACACCGCGATCGCGTCGGTACACCGGCGGCAGCGACCGGATCGCGCCGTCCAGCGCGGCCCTGGCTTTCGCGGGCTGGCCGAGCAGGAGCCAGCACCGGCCTCGCTGCATCTCCACGTAGGCGGGCGTGCAGAACGAGCCATGCCCGTTCGACGCGTCACCGCGGTCATCTGGTGAGGCTGCCTGCCTGTGGGCCTGGTCGAGGGCAGCCTGGCAGGCGGCTTCGTCGCCGTCGAGTGCATAGGCGTGGGCTTCTTGCTGGAGTATGGCGGCCAGCATCGGCCCGGGAACGTTTTTCCCCTCGCGGCGTGCCGCCGCGGCAAGGCCAGCGACTGCGGCGGCGTCCCCATCGGCGGCGGCATGCTCGCCGCGGCGGAACAGAACCCAGGACATCATCAGACGGTCCCCGGCTTCCAGCGCTCACTCCATAGACCGCCCGGTCCAGTAGCGGGCGCCTTTCATATCCCCAGAGTCCTCATGCAGCCACGCGGCTGATTCGGCGTATTTCGCGCCGAGCTCCAGGACCCGGTGCCGGGCCGGTGGCCGGACGCTGCGGAGCAGGGTGTCGATCACCCCCCAGCTGGTCACGCACCCCGCCCAGGGCGTGCCGCGGTCCGAGGAGGTTGTCCGTCCGCACCAGCGCGTGCCATTGATCGTCGAGTAGCCCGATCAGCTCCTCGAGCTGCCCGGCGGACAGCGTCTCCAGGCGAGACCTCGGCACTATGCTTCGCGCCACGGGGGCTGCCTCACACTGCGCCAGATCGTCAGAGCAGACAGACAGGTCGGGGGCGAAGCCGAGCGCCCGGTACAGCAGCTCGTACCGTTCGGAGACCTCGTGGTCGCCGCGCTCCCAGGCGTAGATCATCCGG
>DATBBI010000264.1:0-11118 GCA_036271115.1 Trebonia sp. | reverse complement strand
GTCACGTTGATGATCCGGCCCCAGCCGCGCGCCGCCATCTCCGGGCCGAACCGCTGGCCGAGCAGGAACGGCGCGGTCAGGTTGACGGCGACCATCAGGTCCCAGTGCTCCTCCGACAGCGCGGGGAGCGGCGGGCGCAGGTTGACGCCCGCGCAGTTGACCAGGATGTCAGGCTCGCCGAACGCCGCGGCCGCCGCGGACGCGCCCCGCCTGGCTTCGGCCCTGTCGGCCAGGTCCGCGCTGACCCACGCCGCCGAGCAGCCCGCTTCGCACAGCGACCGCGAGGTGGCCGACAGCCGGGTCGGGTCCCTGGCCACCAGCACCACCTTCGCGCCGGCCAGCGCCAGGCCCGACGCCATCGCCTCGCCAATCCCGGAACTGCCGCCGGTGACGACGGCTACCCGCCCGCTGAGCGAGAACAACTCCCTGAGGAAGTCCGGCATGGCTGATGGCTACAAGACGGGACGTGCGCCGATCAGGTTAAGCGCGTGCGCGGCGAGCCGGCAGCCGCTGCCGAGGGCCTCGGTTGGCGGCTTCTTGTCCAGCCACGCAGGGAGGAACCCGGCGACGAACGCGTCGCCCGCGCCGGTGCCGTCGATGACCCGCTCGACCGGCGGCGCCGGCACCCGCACCGGCGGGCGGCCGTTGGCGTAGAACAGCGCGCCGTCCGCGCCGAGCTTAATGACGACCTGCGGATACCACGCGGTGAGCACGCGGGCGGCCTGCTCGGCGTCGTCCCGGCCGGTCAGCACCTTGGCCTGCGCGGCGTTCACGAACAGCAGCACAGCGTTGCTCGACAGTTCGAGGAACGGCTCGGCGCCCGCCCGCTCGAGCGGCGCGGCCGAGGCCCCGTCGACCGATGCCGACATGCCGACCCGGCGGGAGAAGTCCAGCGCGGCCAGGGCCGCGGCCCGCGACCCCTCGGAAAGCAGCGTGTACCCGGACACGTGCAGGTGCGCGCCCTGCACGAACAGGTCGTGCGGCAGGTCGTCGGGGGCGAGCGCCGCGTTGGCGCCCGGGTCGGAGAGCATCGTCCGCTCACCCTTGTGGGTCACCATGACCACGCAGGTCCCTGTCGGCCGCTCGGGGTCCATCACCAGCCGCGCGTCGACGCCGTAGCCCATCAGTTCCATGTCCCGATTGCGGCCGGCGATGTCCGCGCCGCGCCGCCCCACGAACGCCACGTCCGCACCGTCGGCGGCCAGCCACGCGGCGATGTTCGCGCCCGAGCCGCCACCATGGGTGGTGACCTTGGCGGGTGTGTCGCTGCCGCGGGCGAGCGGCAGCGTGGCGTGCGCGACCGTATCCGTCATCAAGTCGCCAATGACAACGATGCGGGCCATAGTCCTCATCACCTCATCATCGGGATCAACAGGCGGCTCGCCGCGGCGGCCGACCGCGGAGCAACTGGCTGGCGAACATAAATCCTGATCGGGGGACTCCTACGGTATCCGTATCGAGCCGCCGTGACCACCGGGTCGGCGGTCAGTTATTCAAACGGTAACGGCAATCGGTTGCCGTGCCACTCCCCCTTTAGCCGGCCAGGAACGACAGCCTGACCCGCCTGTCCGGATTGTCCACGTTCACGTCCACGAGCGCGATCGACTGCCATGTCCCGAGCGCGAGGCGGCCGCCGAGCACCGGGATCGTGGCGTAAGGCGCCACGAACGCCGGGAGCACGTGCGACCTGCCGTGCCCGCGCGACCCGTGCGCATGCCGCCAGCGGTCGTCGGCGGGAAGCAGGTCGGCGAGCGCCGCGAGCAGGTCGCTGTCGCTGCCAGAGCCGAGCTCGATCAGCGCGATCCCCGCCGTGGCGTGCGGCACGAAGACGTTCAGCAGCCCGTCGCCGCCGCCCGACGCGGATCTGGCGAACTCGGCGCACTCGCCGGTGATGTCCTGCACGGTCTCTCGGCTGCCGGTGTGCACCTGAATCATCTGGCTGTCCATGTTTCCCGGATCATAGGCGCTCAAGGAAAGGGCAGGTGTGCGGACGTCGGCCGGCCGGTTAGCCTTCGGTGGATAAGGGTGGCGACGAAAGCCGAGGAGCGAGGGTGACGGAGACTGGGACGGCCGGTCCCCGGCTGCGGCTGGCGCGGCAGGCGCGCGGGTTCTCCCAGCAGCAGCTGGCCGGGATGGCCGGGGTGAGCCGGCAGGCGGTGTCGGCCGTGGAGGCGGGGCACTCCGATCCCTCGCTGCGTGTCGCGTTCGCCCTCGCCCAGGCGCTCGGCATGACGGTGGAGGAGGTGTTCGGGCCTGCCGACCTGGCGCCGCCGGTCGCGGCCATCCCGGTGGCGCCGCCGGACGCGCCAGGCGGCCGCGTGCTGCTCGGCCCGGTCGGCGACCGGCTGGTGGCGCTGCCGCTGCGCGGGGACGCGGCGGCGGGCATGGGCTTCGTGGCGGCCGGCGGACAGGCGGCGCTCCCCGCCACCGCGCTCCCTGCCACCGCGCTCCCTGCCACCGCGCTTCCTGCCAGCGAGGCCACCGGGCCGGCGGCGGGCACGATCGCCGTCCGGCCGATCGGCCCGCCCAGGCCGACGCTGGTCGTGGCCGGCTGCGACCCGGCCCTGCCGCTGCTCGCACCGCCGCTCGCGCTGCTCGACCCGCCGGTCGCGTTCGCCTGGTGGCCGTGCGGCAGCCGGGAGGCGCTGCGGCTGGCCGCCGCCGGCCTGGTGCACGCGGCCGGGGTGCACCTGCGCGACGCCGACGGCGGCTACAACGCCACCGCCGTAAGCCACCTGCCCGGCGGCGCCGAGGTGGTGGGGTTCACCGCCTGGCGCGAAGGCCTGGTGCTGCGGCCAGAACTCGCCCCCGTGATCACCGGTGTCGACAGCCTCGTCAAAGACGGGCGCCGCGTGGTCAACCGCGAGGCGGGGGCGGAGGCCCGCCGGCTGCTCGACCGCGAGCTGAGCCGGCTCGGCATCGACCGGGCCGAACTCCCCGGCTACGACACCCGGGCCGCCGGCCACCTCCAGGTGGCGAGCGCGGTCGCGGCGCGCCTCGCCGACGCGGGCGTCGCGAGCGAGCCCGTGGCCCGGGTGTACGGACTGGATTTCGTGCCGCTGGCCGACGAGCGGTTCGACCTGGTGCTGCCGGGCGCCCACCTTGGCTCGCGGGAGGTGCAGGGCCTGCTCAAGGTGCTCGCGTCGCCCTGGCTGCTCGCCCAGCTGGCCAGCCTGCCCGGCTATGACCTGGCCTCCTGCGGCGACAGGGTCAAGTAGCGGCGAGACATCGCATACCCGGACAATCCAGTGGCGGGCGCCGTCCGTTATTTAACTGCATGGAATGGGCCGCGCGCAGCGCTCCGGCTGATGTTCCATGGCGCCTACACCGTGGACCTGGAACGGGGAAACTCATGCAGAAGACCATGCCACTACCCGCCGTGAAACTGGCCGCCGCGAAACTGGCCGCCGCGAAAATGCCCGTCGCCGCGACGGCGGCCGCCGTGCTCGCGGCCGGGCTCGCCCTCGCCGGCTGCGGCAGCGCCGCGACCAGCTCTCCAGGCGGTTCCGCGGCCAATTCCGCGACGGCCGCCGCCGGCGGCACCGCCACGTCCAGCACGTCCGGCGGCACACCGGCAGACGCGTCCGCGTCCGTCCCGTTCCCCGTCGCCGTCGGCAACACCTGGAATTACAAGATGACGACCGGCAGTGAGAGCGGCACGGCGGTCAACAAGATGACCGCCGTCGCGCCGGTGGCGGCCGGGCAGCAGGTCACGATGCTCACCACGGACCACCTGGGCAGCTTCAACGGCAGCGCCAGGGAGACCTACCTCTTCCATGCCGACGGCTCGATCGGCTACCCGCTCGGCTCGTTCTCGCCAGGTTCCGGTGTCACGGTGACCAGCAACGGCGTCATCTGGCCGCCGGCGTCAATGATCGCCTCTGGCAAGCCGTCGCAGTCCACTCTGAACATATCCATCAAGGCGGCGGGCCAGGCGTTCAGCACCACCGCGCACGTGACGGTCCAGGGCGCGGGCACTGCGACCGTCACCGTGCCCGCCGGCACTTACCAGACGACCGTCGTGCTCGTCACCGAACGGCTCGAGATCGTCGGCATCACGGCGAGCATCCAGGTCAAGACCTGGCTCGCGCCGGACGTCGGCCCTGTCAAGGAGCTGGTGAACACCAACGAGGGCAGCGCCACCAGCGTCGTCGCGGACGAAGAGCTACTGTCCTTCACCAAGGGGTGAGCGTCAGCTAGGCGGCTCAGCTGCCCGTGGTACTGGGGCACGCCCCGCTGGCCGCCGGCAGGGCCCGCGAGTACGGCCGGATGATCAGCCTGGACTGCTCCGCGTTGATCGAGCCGTTGCCCGGGTAGGCGGGGTGGATGTATCCGTCGGCGGGCCCGCACGCCACGCCGGACAGGGGATCGACCACGGTCTTGTCCCACGGCTCGAGGGCCCCGTGCGGGTCATCCCACCGCGCGAAGTCGACGCTGCCGTACTGGCGGGTGATGACCCGGCTCCAGTCGGTTGTATCGTGCGGCGGCTCGACCGCGTACACGAACGAGTAGTTGACCTCAACGCGGAGGACCTGACGGCCCGACTCGTTGACGACCACCGCGTCCATCGTGCCGCTCACCTTGATCACGTCGCCGTCGAGCTGTGCGGTCCCCGGCGCGAACGAGGCAACCCACGACCGGGTGCTCAGCGGGCGTCCGTCCTTGCCCAGGCCATGGGCGCCGAGGCCGGCCGTGAACATGGCCCGCTGCCTGGCGGTGAGCAGCCGTTCGAGTGCGGCGGGCTGGCCGCCGAGCAGCGTCGGCCTGTCCAGGCTGGCCGCGGCCACCAGCTCGCCTGTTGTGGCGTAGGCGGCCGCCACCTGCGCGGCGCTGAACCCGCCGACGGAATCGGCGGGCGGTGCCACGATGCCTGCCGCGCCGTTTGCCCAGTCATTGGCGGGGGTGCCGAGGAACGGGTCAGCCGACGCCCCGGCGAACAGGTCGCCTGGAGCGATGGTGCCCAGGATCGACCCGAGGGCGGTGTCCGGGACCCGCGCGCTGCCGTCAGGGCCGCCGGCGGTGTGCCCGAAGCGCAGCCACACGAGGACGCCCCCGACGAGCAGGAGCGCCACCGCCAGCAGGGCGACGGCCAGCCGCCCGCCGCGCCATCTGCGGCGGCGGACAGCCCGCGTGCCGCCAGGGGCACTGGGGGCGCCAGGGGCACCGGGGTCAGCGGGGCTGACAGGGGCGGTAGGTGCGGCGGGGGAACCGGGGGTGTCGGGAACGCCCGGTACATCCTCGGTCCGCACCGGGGCGGCCTTGCCGCGTTCGGCCGCGGAGGGCTCGAGGAATAGTGGATCTCCGGCCCTGCCTTCGGTGAGCGCGCGCAACTCAAGGTCAAGCTCGTCCAGCGGGGCAGGATCGGGGCCATCCGCACCATCTGGCATGGCCAGAACGTAACAAGCCAGCTACTTCGATACCAGCTAAATCACGCAACAATTCGGCTGCGGGGTGCTCGCGTGTCGGCCGATGAGTCACCACGGGCCCGTTCGGGATGAGGAAAGACAGGTCACGGCGCGGACCCGCACCTCAGCCGCACGGATGAGCCGGCGTCTCCCGCTTGCGGACGATGGTGGCGGGCCGGCCCGCGGCCGTACGATCGGGTGGTGGTAGCGGAAGCGCGCAGCGGGCACGCGCTGGCGGCGAGGGCCTCGGCGTGGTACGCGGCGCTGTCGCCGCGGCGGCGCGAGGTGGCCCAGGACACCGCCCTCGCGCTCGGCCTGGCCGTGCTGAACGTGCTGTGGGTGCTGCCCTACCAGTCTCAGATGCACCCGGCGTGGCTGGCCATGTTCCTGGCGGGCGTGCAGTGCCTGCCGCTGGCCATCCGCCGGGTGAACCCCGTGCTCGCGCTGATTTTGTCGGGCCTACCGCGGAACGTGTACGACACCATTGGCTTCGGTTACGCGCCGCTGCCGCTCGCAAATGCCATCGCGTTCGCCACGGTCGCCGACCGGAGCCGGCCGTGGCTGCGCTGGGTCTCGCTCGTCGGCGTCGTGTGCGGCATCAGCTACGCGATGACGCTGCCAGGCCACATCCTGCCGTACGAAGCGATCGTGCAGGCGGTCATCTTCGGCACGGCCTGGGTGATCGGCATCCTCAACAGGAAGCGGCGGGAGTACGTGGCGACTGTGGCGCAGCGGGCCGAACGGGCCGAGGCCGAGCTGGACGCGGTCGCCGCGCGGGCCGCGTCGGCCGCGGTGAACGAGCGGGTCCGCATCGCCCGCGAGCTGCATGACGTCGTGGCGCATCACGTCAGCTTGATGGCCGTGCAGGCGGAGGCGACCGGCGCGCTGCTGCCGGACCGCCCGGAAGCCGCGGCCAAGTCCGCGGACCTGATCGCGTCGACCGCCCGGCAGGCGATGGGGGAGTTGCGCCGGCTGCTCGGGGTGCTGCGCGCGCCGTCTCAGTCGGCTGGGAAAGATTTGTCCGAACGGCAGGGGCTTACTCCGGCAGCCTCACTGTCTCGCCTGGATGAGGTGCTCGACGCGGTGCGCGCCGCGGGACTGCCGGTGACCCTGATGGTGGACGGCGATCCCGGCGCGCTGCCCGCGGGCATCGACCTGACCGCGTACCGGATCGTCCAGGAGGCGCTGACGAACACGCTGCGGCACGCGCCAGGCTCGCAGGCGTGCGTGCGGATCACCTACTCCGGCAGCGCGGTGACGGTGCAGGTGTCCGACACCGGACAGCCGGACAGCGGGCAGCCGAATGGCGGGCAGCCCGACGGCGATGGCAGGGCGCGCGGCGCTTCCGACGGCGCTGGCCTCGGGCCAGGGTACGGCCTGGCGGGTATCGCGGAACGGGTGGCCTCCTGCGGCGGGTCGCTGACGGTCGGTCCCGTCCCCGCCGGCGGGTTTGCCGTTACGGCAAGGCTCCCCGTGCGGTAAAAGGGTGGGGTGACATCTGCTCCCCCTGCTCCGCTGCGGGTGCTTGTCGCCGACGACCAGGAACTGGTGCGAGCCGGCTTCTGCGTGATCCTCGAGGCCGCCGGCTTCGCCGTGGTGGGCGAGGCCGCCGACGGCGCCGCCGCGGTGGCGCTCGCGGCCAGCGAGCATCCTGACGTCGTGCTGATGGACATCCGGATGCCGGTGATGGACGGCCTCGAGGCGACCAGGCGGATCGCCGCCTCTGGCGCGGGCGCGCCCAAGGTGGTGATCTTGACGACGTTCGACCTCGACGACTACGTGTACGACGCGCTGCGCGCCGGCGCCAGCGGGTTCCTGCTGAAGGACGCGCCGCGCGCCGACCTGGTGGCCGCGATCCGGGTGGCGGCGGCCGGGGACGCGCTGCTCGCGCCGTCGGTGACCAGACGGCTGATCGAGGCGTTCGCCGCCCGCCCGGCGGCGGTGGCGCCGTCACCGTCCCGGCTGGCGTCGCTGACCCCGCGCGAGCGGGACATCCTGATGCTGGTGGCGCGCGGTCTCAGCAACACGGAGATCGCCGGCGACCTGGTGGTGAGCGAAGCGACCGTCAAGACGCACGTGGGGCATTTGCTGGCCAAGCTCGGCCTGCGCGACCGGGTGCAAGCGGTCATTCTCGCTTACGAAACAGGCGCGATAACTCCCGGACGGCCCGACTAACACCCGGCTGGAGAACGGCCGGCGACGTCGTCTATCATTTGTCTTGTCAATATTCGGAGCCGGGTCCGCGATTATCCCGGCTCGTCCGCCATTATTGAAGGCAAATGTCCCGCGAATCCACAAGGCGTTTCCCCGTGACGGTGTCACGCCTTCCCGTAATCCGCTGCCAGATCTGCCAGCGAACTCTCGCTCACCGCCCCGGCGAGGCGAGCACGGTGCTCACCGAGCATTACCGTCGCACGCATCCCGAGGCGCTCGGCGCCGTCCCGTCCTCGGATAACTGACGCATGCGCTGGTCCGTGTGCTGGCGCCCCTGACCAGGGCGCCAGCACACGAACCTGGTCAGTGCCCGTAGAGCGGAATCAGCAGCCCGCGCGCGATCGTGTGAAAGCGCAGGTTGAAGCCGGCCACGGCCGGCGAGACATCCGAGTCGATGCCGAGTTTCTCCGAGTCGACCGCGTGCACCGCGAACACGTACCGGTGCGGCGGGTCGCCCTGGGGCGGCGCGCTGCCGCCGAAATCCTTGGTGCCGTAGTCGTTGCGCACGTGGAACGCGCCCCCGGGCAGGCTGAGGTCGCCGGCGCCCGCGCCCGCGGGCAGTGACGTCACCGACGCCGGGATGTCGATCACGACCCAGTGCCAGAACCCGGATCCGGTCGGCGCGTCCGGGTCGTAGCACGTCACCGCGAAGCTCTTGGTCTCTGCGGGGAAACCGGACCAGGACAGCTGCGGAGAGATGTTTTCGCCGGTCATGCCGAAGCTGTTGTACACATGGGTGTTGCTCATCAGCTGGCCCTCGGCGACGTCGTCGCTTGCCAGCGTGAACGAAGGGACGGGCGGCAGGAAGTCGTAAGGAAGCGGTGCGCGGTCTGCCATAGAAACCTCCTCGTGTCGGGTCCAACGCTATCGGTGTCCGGGCCGGCGCCGCGCGCTGGAAGCGCGCGTTTCTGACCCGCCGCCGGTAAACGTCATCGGATGCGGGAGAATCCGCTTTAGCCTTAATGCCGGTGGTCCGGAGGACGGCAGGGGATGAAGCGGAAGCGCGGAGCGGCGGGCCCTCCTGGGGCCATGGCGTCCGGTGCCGCACGGCGCCGTGCGCCGGCCTCCCGTGCACGGGCGGGCCGCGCGCGTGCGCGTGCGCTTCGTGCCCGGCGGCGGGCGGGCGGCCGGCGCGGCCGGGTGCCGGCCGGCTGGGTCACGCGCGGCGTGCTGGTCGCCGTGCTGCTCGCCGTGGTGTTCTTCCCGGTGACCGGCCCCGCGTCAGGGCAGCAGCCGTCCGCCTGCCGCGGCTGCCGTGCGCAGTCCGCCAGCGCCGAGCGGTGGACCGCCAAGCTGCCAGGCGACTGGGCGGTGGGCGCCGGCGCGGCCGGCACCGTGCCGGCGTCGGGGCAAGCCTACGTCGCGGTCGGCGGCGGCATCGCCGCGGTCGGCGAGGGGCTCACGGTCACCGTCTACCGGCTCAGCAACGGCGCGCAGCTCTGGCAGGCCACGCTCGACGCGCCGGCCGGGTCGGCGATCAGCTCGGTGCGCGCCTGGCCGGGCGTGGTCACCGCCGGGGTCGTCGCGCCCGGTGGCAGGACCCGCACCGAGGTGGTCCTCGACAGCGCGTCGGGAGCGATGATCAGGCAGTACCCGGCGGCGGTGTTCGGCGGTGCGGTCGCGGCGTCCGCGGCCACCACCGTGGTGGTCGGCCCGGCCGGCGTGACCAGCTACGCCAACGCCACCGGCAAGGTCCGCTGGCAGAGCACGACCGGCGCGGGCCAGAGTTGGCGCGCCGACGGCGGCATCCTGTACGTCGCCGAGTCCGCGGGCGGGTATCTCGGCTCCGCCCCGGTCACCAGCCTGCGGGTCATCAACCTCGGGTCCGGCGCCGAACGGACCCTGCGCTCTCCCCCCGGCCGCACCTTCGCAGGGACGCTCGCACTCGCCGCGGACGGCGTCGTGCTGTTTACGTCCGCCGCGGGGGTGACCGCCTACAGCGGCTCGACCGGCGGCGTGCTGTGGTCGGCATCCTCCGCCGTGCCCGAGGGCGCCGACTCGGCCGCCCAACTGGTGTACCTGACGGTGGCGGGCGGCGCGCTGGCTGGCGTCGATCCGCTGACCGGGACGGTGCGCGGCACGGTTTCCGGTGCCACGGCGGGCGGTTCCGCCGGCATCTACGTGGTGCGCGGCAAGGTGGCGCTCGGCCTGGACAGCGGGCAGGGCGGCGAGGCCTGGGGCTACAGCATGGCGGCCGCGCGGGTGATCTGGACCGCATCGGGACTGCCCTGGCCGCACTACTTCTCTGACCTGTCCGGGCTCGGCGGCAGCGCCGACGAGTCGGGCCGCACGGTGGTGGTGGCGATCTGCGCCAAGCAGGCCGTGCCGGGCGGCACCCCGACGGCGCAGGGGGGCACCGCCTCGGGGTCGTCAACGGCGACCGCCTCCGGGTCGCCGGCCACGTCGTCCCCGATCTCGTCGGCGAGCCCTAGCCCCACCGCGTCGCCCGTCCAGCTGTGCGCCGTGCCGGAACTGGTGGCGCTGAACGTCTGACGCTAGGCGGGCCGGGTTAGCCTGGACCGGGGAGTCGCTGGGAGGTTGACGACGCTATGGCTGACACACCGGCTGGCGCGCCGCATGCGATCATCATCGGTGCCGGCTTCGCCGGGCAATCCGCCGTGGACGGCCTGCGCAAGGCGGGCATGCAGGTCACAATCATCGACAAGAACCTGTACAGCACGTTCCAGCCCTTGCTGTACGAGGTCGCGACCGGCGGGCTGAACGCTGGCGATATTTCCTACGCGGTGGGTGGCTTCACCGTGCGACGGCGGGCCCGCTATGTCCGGGGCGACCTCGCGGCCATCGACCAAGAGGGCCGCAGGATTAAGCTCGCCGACGGACGCGAGCTTGGCTACGACTACCTGATCATCGCCACCGGGGTGTTGGCGAACTACTTCGGCGTCAAGGGGGCTGCGGAGAACACGTTCGGGCTCTACTCCCGCATCGACGCGCTGGTGCTCCGCGACCACATGATGAACGGCTTCGACTGGCTGGACGAGGATCCCGACGACCGCCGGGAGCTGACGATCACCGTGGTCGGCGGCGGCGCCACCGGCGTGGAGCTGGCCGGCGCCATGGGCGAGCTGCGCAAAGACGTGCTGCACGCCACGTTCCCCGCCGTCGATCCCGAGCGGGTGCACGTCCGGCTGATCGAGATGGCGCCCGCGCTGCTGATGCCGTTCCACCCGAAGCTGCGCGAGTACGCCAGGAAGCAGCTGGTCAAGCGCGGTGTGGACATCAGGCTGAACACCCAGATCCGCGAGGTGGCGCCGGACCGGGTCATCATCGGCGACGGGCAGTCGCTGCACAGCGACCTGACTATATGGACGGGCGGCGTGGCCGCCCCGGAGGCGGTCGCGGGGTGGGGGCTTCCGCAGGGCCAGCACGGCCGCATCCTCGTCGGCCCCGACCTGCGGGTCAAGGGCAGCGACCGGATCTTCGCGGCCGGCGACATCGCGATCGAGCCTGACGATCCGTCGCCGCAGCTCGCGCAGCCCGC
>DATBBI010000263.1:0-7498 GCA_036271115.1 Trebonia sp. | reverse complement strand
GCGCTCGACCTCGTAGGCGTTGGACGTCACGGTCTGCAGGTGACCCTGGTAGATCGCGTCCGCGGAGCGCAGCCTGGCCACGTTCTTGTCGAGCAGCAGCACTTCGGCCTGCATGCCGAGCGCGATCGCCGCCGCGTTCATGCCGGAGACGCCGGCGCCGAGCACCACGACCTTCGCCGCGTACACGCCGGACACGCCGCCCATCAGCACGCCGCGGCCGCCGCCGTCGCGCTGCAGGTGGTGCGCGCCGACCTGCGGCGCCATCCGGCCGGCGACCTCGGACATCGGGGCGAGCAGCGGCAGCGACCCATCGCGAAGCTGCACGGTCTCGTACGCGATCGCCGTGACGCCGCGGGAGAGCAGCGCGTCCGTGCACTCCCGGGACGCGGCCAGGTGCAGGTAGGTGAAGAGCACCTGTCCCTGCCGCATCCGGTGATACTCCTCGGGCACCGGCTCCTTGACCTTCAGCACCAGGTCCGCGGTGCCCCACACGTCGTCGGCGGTCTTCAGGACCTTGGCGCCCGCGGCGGTGAACTCCTCGTCCGGCAGCGACGACCCCTCCCCCGCGCCGGTCTCGGTGAACACCTCATGGCCCTCGCGGGTCAGTTCGTGGACGCCCGCCGGGGTGATCGCCACCCGGTACTCATGGTTCTTGACTTCCCGCGGCACGCCGATCCTCATGAGCGCCTCGATTCGCGACGCGCCCCGGCGGCGCGCGGCCTACCTGTCGGTCGCGGTCGCGGGGCGGAGTCCAGAAAACTCTTCTGAACTGGCAGCGTACCCAGCGAGCACGCCGGCGATAGCTGGCCCGTTGTGCAGTTTCCCCGACAGCGCGAGCCGTACCGCCTCCGCGAGCGGAACCCAGTCGGCGACGATGTACTTTTCTTCGTGCTGCCGCACGTAGCCGTTGTCCGCGGCCTGCTCGACGCCGCGGGCGAGGAAGATCCTGATCCGCTCGGTGGTGTACCCCGGCGAGCTGAAGTAGTCGAGCAGCGTATGCCACCGCGACGCGCGGTAGCCGGTCTCCTCGAGCAACTCGCGCTGCGCGGTCTGCAGCGGCGACTCTCCGCCGTTGTCCTGCAGGCCCGCCGGTATCTCCCACAGCAGGCGGCCCACCGGGTGCCGGTACTGCCTGATCATGAGCACCCGCTGCGCGTCGTCCAGCGCCAGGATGGCCACGGCGCCCGGGTGAGTCACCACCGTACGTTCCGCATAATGATCATCCGGCAGCCGGACCTTATCCGACCGCACCGTGATCAGCCAGTTCTTCAGCAGCGGTTCTGACGCGACCACCGGCCAGCTTTCCGCGGCGTCCTCGATCATGCCGTCGCTACCGCGCGCGCCCCGGCCTCGCCCGCCCGCGACCTGGCGAGCGCGGCGGCGATCAGGCCGCTGAACAGCGGGTGCGGCCGGGTCGGCCGGGACAGGAACTCCGGGTGCGCCTGGGTGGCCACGAAAAACGGGTGCGTCTCGCGCGGCAGCTCGATGAACTCCACGAGGCGGCCGTCAGGGGACAGGCCGGAGAACACGAGCCCTGCTGCCTCGAGCTCGTCGCGGTAGGCGTTGTTGACCTCATAGCGGTGCCGGTGCCGCTCCTCGACGGTGGCCGCGCCGCCGTACAGTTCGCTGACGATTGTGCCTGGCTGCAGGCTCGCCGGGTACAGGCCCAGCCGCATGGTGCCGCCCATGTCCCGCTCGCCCGCCACGACGTCCTCCTGGTCGGTCATCGTGGCGATCACCGGGTCGGGCGTGCTGGGGTCGAACTCCGCGCTGTTCGCCTCGGGCAGGCCGGCCATGTTCCTGGCGACCTCGATCACCGCGCACTGCAGGCCGAGGCAGAGGCCGAGCAGCGGGATCTTGTGCTCGCGGGCGTACCGGATGGCGCCGATCTTGCCCTCGATGCCGCGGACCCCGAAGCCGCCGGGGATCAGCACCCCGTCCACGCCGTCGAGCTGGCTGGCCGCGTCGTCGGGGTTCTCGCAGTCGTCGCTGGTCACCCAGCGGATGGTCACCTTCGCGTCGTTGCCGAAGCCGCCCGCTCTGAGGGCTTCCGCCGGGGAGAGGTACGCGTCGGGCAGGTCGACGTACTTGCCGACCAGGGCGATGGTGATCGAGCGGGCCGGGCGGTGCACCCGCCGCAGCAGGTCGTCCCACTCGTTCCAGTCGACGTCGTGGAACGGCAGCATCAGCCGCCGCACCACGTAGGCGTCCAGGCCCTCGGCGTGCAGCACCTTCGGGATGTCGTAGATGGACGGCGCGTCCGGGGCGGACACCACCGCCTCCTCGTCCACGTCGCACATCAGGCTGATCTTGCGCTTGAGGTGGTCGCTGATGGGCCGGTCGCTGCGCGCCACGATCGCGTCCGGCTGGATGCCGATGGACCGCAGCGCGGCCACCGAATGCTGCGTGGGCTTGGTCTTCAGCTCACCGCTCGGGCCGATGTACGGCAGCAGCGAGACGTGCAGGAAGAAGCACCTGTCCCTGCCGATCTCGTGCCTGATCTGGCGGATCGCCTCAAGGAAGGGCAGGCTTTCGATGTCGCCGACCGTGCCGCCGACCTCGGTGATGACGACGTCGACGTCCGGGCCGCCCATGTTCAGGATGCGGGCCTTGATCTCGTTCGTGATGTGCGGGATGACCTGCACCGTGTCGCCCAGGTAGGCGCCGCGGCGCTCCTTGGCGATGACGCTCGAGTAGACCTGCCCGGTCGTGACGTTGGCCTCGCCGCTCAGCCTGGTGTCGAGAAAGCGCTCGTAGTGACCCACGTCCAGGTCGGTCTCCGTGCCGTCGTCGGTGACGAAGACCTCGCCGTGCTGGAACGGGTTCATCGTGCCGGGGTCGACGTTGAGGTACGGATCCAGCTTCTGCATGGACACCCGCAGGCCGCGCATCCTCAGGAGCCGGCCGAGGCTGGAGGCGGTCAGGCCCTTGCCGAGGCTGGAGGCGACGCCGCCGGTAACGAAGAGGTGTTTGGTCTCTACTTGCCTTGATGAGGCTAGCTTTGACTGAGTCGTGGTAGCGGGCAAGATGAGGCTCCCGTGGTGTCAGATGTGTCGGCGTAAAGCCGCAGGTCCACGGGCCACCAGGATAACATGCCGCAGGTACCAGGCTCAGCGACGCGCCGCTTTGTCACTTCTTAACCTGGTTTGCGGGGCGTTTTCCAGCGGCTGGCCAGCGGTCCCCGGCCCGCTATGCGGACGTGGGCGCGGAGCCGACGGCGGCGTTCTGCGGCTCTTGCCCGCCGGGGCTCTGGCCCGGATGATCGGCCTCGCCGAACCTCGCGAGCATGACCGCGCTGGCCACCGCGAGCAGGAAGCCGGCGATGGCGGCCGGCTCGAGGCCCGGCCTGGTCCTGTCACCGAGGAACGTCACCCCGATGACGGCCGGCGGGAGCGTCTCGGCGAGCACGACCGCGGCCGTCGCGACGGTGACGCTGCCGCCCTCGAGCGCCGTGGCGTAGAACATGAACGACACGATGCCCGCCGCCGCGACCGCGTAGGCCGCGGGGTCGCGCAGCAGGGTGAGCGGCTCGAAGCCGTTGAGCACCCGCGCCGCGATGCCGATCACGCCGTAGCCGAACCCGGCCACCAGGCCGAGCGCGAGGGTGCGGGCCGGGTCGCGCAGCAGCCGCGCCGCGGCCAGGCCGACGAGCCCGAGCGCCGCGATGGCGACGATGAGCGCGAGCTTGAACTCCACGCCTGCCTGGCTGGCGCCCTCCGGTCCGGCGCTGGACCCGAGCAGCCCGACCCCGGCAACGACGCCCGTCACGGCGAGCCATTCCCGCCAGGACAGCCTCACCTTGATCGTCAGCGAGGCGACGACCGCGATCACGGCGAGGTTCGCCGCGACGATGGCCTGGACCGCGAACAGCGGCAGCCGCTGCAGGGCGATGAGCTGCGCCACGAACCCGAGCGCGTCCAGGCACAAGCTGACCACGAACCGCCACTGCCGCAGCATGCGCGGGAGCAGGCCAGGGTCGACGCCGCCAGCGTCGGCATCCTGGGGCCTGCGGTTGCTGGCCTCGTGCGCCGCGACCGACTGCATCACCGACGCTATTCCGTAGAACACGGCGGCGATGAGAGCGGCAGTCAGGCTTGCCAGCATAACGGTTAGCTTACGCTCAGCTTGTCATCAGCATTCATGCAGATATGTCCCTACCCTTCCCGCGATGCGGCATATCTAACGCAGTGCCGTGGCTGGCCTGGCCTCCCAGCTGGTCCACAGCGGCCGGTACCCCATCCGGTACCAGAACGGCGCGGACAGCGGGTTGACCTGGCTGTGGTGCAACAGCGTAACGGCGACGCCCGCGGCGTCGAGCCTGGCGTGCAGGTGCCTGACGAGCGCCGCGCCGATGCCGGTGCCCCGCTCACGAGTGTCGACGAACATCGTCTGCAGGTACGCCGCCGGGGACGCGCTGGTCATCCCGGCGATCCAGCCGCTGTCCTGCGGCGGCTGGGCGACCAGCAGCCCGACCGGGTGCCCGCCGTGCTCCGCCAGCCAGGTCCAGGTCGCGGGCCTGGCCAGGCTGCTGCGGATCTCCTCGCGTACCAGCCGGGCCGTGCCGGCCCGCCACACCGGGCCGCCGAAGTGCATGTCGTACCTGATGAGCCGCAGCTCCAGGTCGGTGACCACGTCCTCGTCGGCGGGACCGGCGGCGCGGATCGTGACCCCGTGGGCGCCGCGCGGCGCGGCCGGGGGCCCAGGGCGCCCCGGGGGCCCCGTCAGCACGGACGGCCGGGTGCGGACGGCAATCACCGTCAGCGGCTGCAGCCCGTGCCGCAGCAGCGCGCCGACCCCGGTGATGTCCATGCTGGGCCAGACGACGCTCGCCGACGAGTCCGGCCCGCGCGTCGCGCCGACCGTCGCCAGGTGCTCGCGCCATTGCGCGAGCAGCAGGTCCGCCGTCGCTCCGGCGTCCTGTCCGGCCAGCCGCGGGACCAGCGTGAACCGGTCCGCGGCGCCCCAGGTCTGGTTGAGCGAGCCGGCCGGGACGTGGTGGTGGACGCAGATCCCGAGACCGGCCATGCGGCCGTTATCGCCGTTGACGACGAGCGGGGCGCCGCAGCCCGCCGGCAGCGCCGCCGGGTCGGGCAGCAGGGGGTCGACCGCCTGCCAGCGCCGGCCGACTATGCGGTTGATGTCGCGCACCGCGTCGCGGACAACCCACGGCATGTCCTACCTCCACGGAGCGCTCAAGACGCTCCGGTGCACTCTACCGGCCCGGCAAATCCGGAAAAAACGCCGCAGCGCGCCCGGGTTGCGTGCGCTCGCGGCCCATAGGCGTGCTGACCTTTACACGCCCGCGGCCTGCATGCCGCGGAGCTCGTGCTTGAGTTCCTTGATTTCGTCCCGCACCCGGGCGGCGACCTCGAACTGCAGCTCGGCGGCCGCCGCGTGCATCTGGTCGGTCAGCTCCTGGATGAGGGCCACCAGGTCGCCGCGCGCCGCGGCCGCCGTGGCCGGCTCCGCGCCGGCGCCGATGGCGGCTGCCCTGGCCCGGGACGACAGGCCCGGCACCGGGGACTTGCCGCGGGACTGCTGCCGGCCGCCGCCGCCGATCAGCTGCTCGGTGTCGGCGTCCTCCCTGATGATCTGGTCCAGGATGTCGGCGATTTTCTTGCGCAGTGGCGTCGGGTTGATCCCGTTCGCCGTGTTGTACGCGACCTGCTTCTCGCGCCGCCTGTTCGTCTCGTCGATGGCGTGCCGCATCGCCGGGGTGACCTTGTCCGCGTACATGTGGACCTCACCGGAGATGTTGCGCGCCGCCCGGCCGATCGTCTGGATGAGCGATGTCGGCGAGCGCAGGAAGCCCTCCTTGTCCGCGTCCAGGATCGCCACCAGCGAGACCTCGGGCAGGTCGAGGCCCTCACGGAGCAGGTTGATGCCGACCAGGACGTCGAACTCGCCGAGCCGCAGCTCGCGCAGCAGCTCGATGCGGCGCAGCGTGTCCACCTCGCTGTGCAGGTAGCGGGCGCGGACCCCGTTCTCCAGCAGGTAGTCGGTGAGGTCCTCGGACATCTTCTTGGTCAGCGTGGTGACCAGCACGCGCTCGTTGCGCTCGGTCCGCAGCCTGATCTCCTCGAGCAGGTCGTCGATCTGGCCCTTCGTCGGCTTGACGATGACCTGCGGGTCGACCAGGCCGGTGGGCCTGATCACCTGCTCCACCACGTCGCCGCCGACGCGCTGCAGCTCGTACGGGCCGGGAGTCGCGGACAGGTAGATGGTCTGCCCGATCCGGTCGCCGAACTCGTCCCAGGTCAGCGGCCTGTTGTCGATCGCGCTCGGCAGCCGGAAGCCGTGCTCGACGAGCACCCGCTTGCGCGAGACGTCGCCCTCGTACATCGCGCCGATCTGCGGCACGGTCTGGTGCGATTCGTCGATCACCAGCACGAAGTCCTCGGGGAAGTAGTCCAGCAGCGTGTTCGGCGGGCTGCCCGGCTCGCGGCCGTCGATGTGCCGCGAGTAGTTCTCGATCCCCGAGCAGCTGCCGACCTGGCGCATCATCTCGATGTCGTAGGTGGTGCGCATCCGCAGCCGCTGCGCCTCCAGCAGCTTCCCGCCGCGCTCCAGCTCGGCGAGCCGCTCGCCAAGCTCGGCCTCGATGCCGGCGATCGCCCGCTCCATCCGCTGTTCGCCCGCGACGTAGTGCGAGGCGGGGAAGACGTACAGCTCGTCGTCCTCGCTGATCACCTCGCCGGTCAGCGGGTGCAGCGTGGACAGCCGCTCCACCTCGTCGCCGAACATCTCGATCCGGACGGCGAGCTCCTCGTACTGCGGGATGATCTCGATGGTGTCGCCGCGCACCCGGAACGTGCCCCGGGTGAAGGACATGTCGTTGCGGTTGTACTGCATGCCGACCAGCTGTCGCAGCAGAGCCTCGCGCTCGATCGTGTCGCCGACCCGGAGCGTGAGCATCCGGTCCACGTACTCCTGCGGCGTGCCGAGGCCGTAGATGCAGGACACCGACGCCACCACGACCGTGTCCCTGCGGGTGAGCAGCGAGTTCGTCGCCGAGTGCCGCAGCCGCTCCACCTCGTCGTTGATCGAGGAGTCCTTCTCGATGTAGGTGTCGGTCTGCGGGAGGTACGCCTCTGGCTGGTAGTAGTCGTAGTAGGAGACGAAGTACTCGACCGCGTTGTCCGGCAGCATCTCGCGCAGCTCGTTGGCGAACTGCGCGGCGAGCGTCTTGTTGGGCAGCATGACCAGCACGGGCCGCTGCAGCTTCTCCGCGACCCACGCGACCGTCGCCGTCTTCCCCGTGCCCGTCGCGCCGAGCAGCACGGTGTCCTTCTCCCCCGCGCGCATCCGCTTGTCGATCTCGGCGATCGCGGTCGGCTGGTCCCCGGCGGGAACCATGTCCGTGACTACCCGGAACGGCGCCACCTTCCGCTGCAGGTCCGTTACCGGCCGCACGGCGCCACCTCCTTCTTCGCCGCCGCCCTCCAGCGGCGGCTCACCGTTCCAACTCTATGGCGGGGGTCTGACATTCCGGCCCGGC
>DATBBI010000262.1:0-10608 GCA_036271115.1 Trebonia sp. | reverse complement strand
GTAGTTCTCGAAGAACCGGTTGCTCTCGACGTAGTCGACGATGCCCTGATCCCAGGCGAGCGCCCGTTCGCGCGGGAAGTGCCCGCGCACCACGAGGCAGCCACGCTGGCGCACCTGGCCGAGCACGGCCGCGGGGACGGCGCCGGACGAGATGTCCGCGTAGTCGATTTCCGGCCATACGGGCTCGCCGCGCTCCTTCGCCGCGGCGATCTCATCGACCCGGTCGCGAACCCGGCGCTCAATGACCGCGAAGACCTCCTCGACCGAGCGCCCCGTGGCCGCGATGCGGGCACGCAAGGTGGCCTTGATCTCACGGATCGCGGCGGGCAGGTCCTCCGGCGTGGTGTCCCAGTGGGACAGGGCCGGCAGGCGGCTGGTGTCCGGTGCCGTGGTCCGGGGCATGACGCGGTCTCCTTTTGGTTGTGAGTCCTAACTAAAAACACTCTAAACGGCTTACTAGGTTCTAGGCAAGACTCCTAACTAAACTGTGTCCCGTGACGATGACGAAACCCTCGCTGGACTTGCTGCGCTCCCTGACCGATGAGCACGTCCTGCGTGCTCTCATGGCGGAGCGCCAGCTGACCAGGGCAGAGCTGGCAGCCAGGACCGGCATCTCCAAGCCCACAGTGTCCGAGAGCGCACGGCGGCTGTCGGCCGCCGGCCTGATTCGCGACACCGGCGCCAGGACCAGCGGCCGCGGACGGATCGGCTTGTACTACGGACTCGCCGAGGACATCGGCACCGCTCTTGTCGTCAGCATCGCGCCGGACGGTGTGGTGGCGGAATGCCTCGACAGTCACGGTGCGGTGCTCGCCAGAGTGCGCCAGCCGCTGGCCAGGCCGGCCCGGCCGCGGCAGGTCGAGGGAACCCTGCGGGCCGTGGCCGGACAGGTCCTGGCCGCGGCGGCCGGGCACGGCCCCGCGCGCTTGGGCGTGGTCAGTGCCGCCGACCCCGTCGATCGCCGTAGCGGCCGGCTGGTTCACCTGCCGGATGCCCCGTTCCTTGTTGGCGAGCTGTCGCCGGCCGACGTGCTCGCCTCGTTCGTCGACGGCCCGGTCCTGGTCGACAACGACGTGAACTGGGAAGCGCGGGCCGAACGCGCGGCGGTACCGCCCGGTGAGCTGGCAGATTTCGCCTACCTGCACCTTGGCGAGGGCATGGGCTGCGCGGTGGTCAGCGACGGCGAGGTGCGCCGTGGGTTCACCGGCATCGCCGGGGAAGTCGCGCACCTGGTCACCGTCGGGCCAGGGGGACGCGCGATGCTGCTCACCGAGGTGTTCCAGGAACTCGGGCTGCGCCAGGCCGGCACGACGGCGATCGATGTCGCGGTACTGCTGGATGCCTTCGATGACCGCGGCGCTGTGACCGGCCCGGTCCGCGCGGTTGTCGGGACCGCGCTGAGCGGCGTGCTCGCGGCGCTGGTCGCCGTCTGCGATCCTGAAGTGGTCATCCTCGGGGGCGAGTGGGGCGGGCATCCGGCCGTCATCGACAGCGTCCGTGCCCGGTTCCTGCAATCGCCCCGCCACGTGCCCATCCGCCCGGCCGCGGTGACCGGGGAGCCCGCGTTGTCCGGAGCGCGCCGCCGGGCCCTCGACGATCTGCGCGCGGCTATCGTCGCCCGAGCCCGCGTCGTGTGACGGCCCGTCAGTCCACGTGCGCGGCGGCGAGCGTGCGGGCGGAGGTGGTGATCAGGCCGACCACGGCGACGAGCGCGCCGCAGACGACGGCGAGCAGCCACGGGGCGTGGGTCGCGGCGCTCAGCGCGTCAGCGTGGGACTCGCCCGCCGCCACCCGGGCGTGGACGCCGCTGGTGAGCATGGCGCCCATGACAGCGACGCCGAGGACGCTGCCGAACTGGCGGGTCGACGAGATCACCGCCGACGCCACGCCCGCCTGGGACGGCGGCATGCCGCTGACGCCGGTGTTCGTGATCGGCGGGTTGACCAGCCCGAGCCCCGCGCCGAGCACCGCCAGCGCGAGCGTCAGCCAGGCCAGCGAGGTCGACGGCGACAGCCGCAGCAGCAAAGCCGCGCCGGCGGCAATCAGGACACCGCTGAGGACAAGCGGGATCCGCGGCCCGCGATGCGCGGTGAGGTGCCCGGCCACCGGCGCGGCGGCCGCCATCACGATCGTCGCGGGCAGCAGGGTGAGCCCCGCCTGCAGCGGCGAGTAGCCGCGCACCTGCTGCAGGTACAGGGTGATCACGAACAGGAACCCGGCGAGCACGATGAAGGACAGCACCGCGATCACGCTGGCGCCGGTGAACGGCGGGCTGCGGAAGAACCGCAGCTCGAGCAGCGCCTCGTCGCCTCGTCGCCGTTCCACGCCCGCGAACGCCACCGCCGCGGCCAGGGAAACCGCGAACAGCGCCAGGATCGGCGGCGACGTCCAGCCGTAGTCCGGGCCCTGGATCACCGCGTACGTCAGCGTCCCGAGCAGGGCGATCATCAGCAGCTGCCCGGGCACGTCGACGCGCCGCGGATGCGGCGCCCGGGACTCCGGCACGTACCGCCGCGCGGCGAGGATCATGGCCACGCCGATCGGCACGTTCACCCAGAACACCGACCGCCAGCCCACCTCGCTGACCAGCACTCCCCCGATGACCGGCCCGCACGCGGCCGCCACTCCGAAGATCCCGCTCCAGATCCCCAGCGCCTGCGCCCGCTCCCGCGGGTCGGTGAACACGTTCCGCACGATCGACAGCGAGACCGGCGTCAGCATCGACCCGCCGACGCCCTGCAGCATGCGCAGCGCGATCAGCGATCCGGTGTCGGGCGCGAGGCTGCACAGCAGCGACCCGAGGCTGAAGCCGAACAGCCCGACGAGGAACAGCCGCTTGCGGCCGAACCGGTCCGCCATCGACCCGGTGAGCATCAGCAGGCTGGCGACTACCAGCAGGTACGCGTCGGCGATCCACTGCAGGCCGGCCAGGCTGGAGTGCAGATCGGCCTGGATGGTGGGCAGCGCGACGTTCAGGATCGTCGAGTCCAGGTACGTGACGAACAGGCTGGAGCTGCAGATGAGCAGCACCACCAGCCGGAGCCGGCGGCCCGCGGGGCCCTCGGGGATGGTGATCTCACGGCGCGCTGACCTGAGCACGCCGGCGCTCATGCGGCGCGGGCGCCGCTGGCCTGCGGCACCGGAATGTGGTCGTCGCCCCCGGTGATCAGCGACGCGGTTCGCGCCGCGCTCGCCTGCCCGGCCCGACCGGTGGTGTACAGGGCGAGGGCGAGCACCGCGACACCGGCGCCGGTGATTATCCACCAGCCCGGGCGGGTCGCGCTGACGAACCCGGCGGCGAGCGGGCCGTGCAGGTTCGCCGCGAGCACCGAGCCCATCACGGCCACGCCGAGCGAGGAGCCGACCTGCCGTCCTGTCGACGCGATCCCCGCCGCGACGCCCGCCTGCGACCTGGGCATCCCCGCGACCGCGTTGTTGGTGATCGGGGCGTTCAGCCAGCCCTGCCCGACGCCGAACACCACGCCGCACAGCAGCACGTACCACGCCGCCGAGGTCGCGGTCAGGAACGTCAGCAGCAGGCCGCCGGCCGCGATCCCGGCGCCGGAGATGATCAGCGGGATCCGCGTGCCGCGGCGCGCGATCGCGCGCCCGGCCAGCGGCGCCGAGAAGGCCATCACCAGCGCCATCGGCAGCAGGAACAGCCCGGCGGTCAGCGGCCGGTACCCGCGCACGTCCTGCAGGTACAGCGTGATGAGGAACAGGAACCCGGCGAACGCGCACGTCCCGGTCACCGCGGTCAGCGCCGCGCCCGAGAACGGCCGGCTGCGGAAGAACCGCAGGTCGAGCAGCGGTTCGTCGCGACGCGGCTCATGCCAGAGGAAGGCTGCGAGCGCCACCGCCCCCGCCGCGAAGCAGGCCAGGATCCGCGCTGACGCCCACCCGTAGTCGGGCCCCTCGATGATGCCGTAAGTGACTGTGCCGAGCGTGACCATAACCAGAATTTGCCCGAACGGGTCCGGCCGTCTGTGGGTCCCCGCCCGTGACTCCGGCACTCTCGCGGCCGTCAGGATGATCGCCGCCACGCCGACCGGGATGTTGACCCAGAACACGCCGCGCCAGCCGACCGAGTCGACGAGCGCGCCCCCGATGATCGGCCCGAGCGCCATCGACAGCCCGAACACGCTGCCCCACGCCCCGATCGCCTTGGCACGCTCGCCAGGCTCGGTGAACGTGTTCGTGATGATCGCCATCGCGACCGGGTTGAGCATCGACCCGCCGACTGCCTGCACGGCGCGGAACGCGATCAGCGCGCCGAGGCTGGGCGCGAGACTGCACGCCAGCGAGCCGGCGGTGAACACCGCAAGCCCGACCTGGAAGACGCGGCGGCGGCCCACCCGGTCCGCGGTAGACCCGGACAGCATCAGCAGGCTCGCTATCACCAGCAGGTACGCGTCGATCGTCCACTGCAGGCCGGAAACGGAAGCATGGAAGTCACGCCCGATCGCCGGCACGGCCACGTTGATGATCGTGACATCCAGCCCGACGATGAACAGGCTCAGGCAGCAGATGGCCAGTACCAGGTACCGGCGGCGGCTGCTCAGCTCAGGCAGCGTGACTCCTTCGTTCCGCACCTCGATTAGTTTGCTTGCTGCAACTAACTTTAGCGGCGTGTTATGCCCCCGCTCGCGCGGCCGCCAATCCGAGCCGGGCCGCCGTCCGTATAGCTATCCGTGGTGATCGATATCGGGGAAGATCTGAAGATTCTCACGTCGCCGGGAGACAACGCCATCCGCTGGCGGTACGGGGAGCGCCTTGAGGATCTGTTTGAGGACCACTGTGACGCACTGCGGCGGGCAGGCCGCGGCGGGGACCTCGCGGTCGACGGCCCGGCCGGCCGGCTGACCTACGACGAGCTCGACGCGGCGGCCAACAGGGTCGCGCGGTTCCTGGTCCGCGGTCTTCGCATCCAGCCCGGCGACCGGGTCGGCCTGCTGTTCGACGACGCGGTGGAGGGCTACATCTGCATGCTCGCGGTGCTCAAGGTGCACGCCGCCTACGTGCCGATGGACCCGGGGTTCCCGGCGGACCGGATCTCCTACATCGCCACCGATGCCGGCGTCCGGACCGTGCTGTCGCACTCACGGCTCGCCGGGCTCGTGGCCAAGCCAGGCCCGGAGGTCGTGTACGTGGACCAGGCGGCCATGATCGCCGCGGAAAAAGGCGAGCGCCTCACCGTCGTCGAGACCGGCGCGCCGCTCGACGACCTGTGCTACGTCATCTACACCTCGGGCACGACCGGACGGCCGAAGGGCGTGGCCGTCAGCCACGCGAGCATCTGCAACTTCGTCCGGGTGGCGGCCGAGACGTACGGCTACAGCGCGGGGGACCGGGTGTACCAGGGGCTGACGATGGCATTCGACTTCGCCATCGAGGAGACCTGGGTGCCGTGGCTGGCCGGGGCCACGCTGGTGCCGAAGCCGCGCGGCGGGAACCTGCTCGGCCCCGACCTGGCGGGCTTCCTGCGCGAACAGCGCATCTCCGCGCTGTGCTGCGTCCCCACACTGCTGGCCACGCTGGACGAGGAACTCCCGCAACTGCGGTTCCTGCTCGTCTCCGGGGAAGCCTGCCCGCCCGAGCTCGCGGACCGCTGGCACCGCCCAGGCAGGCGATTCCTCAACGTGTACGGGCCCACGGAGGCCACCGTGTCGGCGACGTGGACGCTGCTCGAGCCGGGCCAGCCGGTGACTATCGGGGTACCGCTGCCGACGTATTCCGTCGCGATCATTGACCGGCAGTCCAACCGGGTGCTGCCGGCCGACCAGACCGGTGAGATCGCGATCGCGGGTATCGGGCTGGCCGAGGGCTACCTCAACCTGCCCGACAAGACGCGTGAGGCGTTCACCCCTGACTTCGCCGGCATGCCGGGCAACCCCTCAAGGAGGATCTACCGGACCGGCGACCTCGGCAAGATCAACGCCGACGGCCAGATCGTGCACAAGGGCCGCATCGACACCCAGGTCAAGATCCGCGGTTACCGCATCGAGCTAGCCGAGATTGAGTCGGTGCTCGCTGAGGCACCCGGGGTCGCGCAGGCCGTCGTCACCACGTACGAGTCCGGGCCCGGCGTGGTGGAGCTGGCCGGTTACTACCGGCTCCGCCGCGACGCGGGCACGGCCGACCCCGACGGGTTCCACGCGCACCTGCGCGAGCGGCTGCCCGCCTACATGGTCCCGGCCTACCTGGTAGAGGTCGCCGAGATACCGATGACCACTGGCGGCAAGGTGGACCGCAAGGGCCTGCCATCGCCATCCGGGCAGCGCCGCCAGACGGCCCGCGGCGCGCACAGCGAGCCGGACTCAGCAACCGAGAAGGTGCTGGCGGACACGCTGGCCGAAGTGCTCGGCCTGGACCGGGTCTCGGCGGAGGCCGACTTCTTCGACGAGCTCGGCGCCAGCTCGCTGCTCATGGCGCGGTTCATCGCCGCGCTGCCGGCCGGCACGACGGCCTCGATGCGGGACATCTACGAGAACAGGACCGTGCGCAGGCTGGCCGCCGTTATCGACGGGACCACTGGCGGGGAGCGGCAGCCGGGCGGCGTCGCGGGCAACCGGGGCGCCCGGGACGCCGCCGCGGCGCTGGCGACACCAGAGTCGCTCCCGCTGGGCATCCCCGTCGGCAAGCCGCGCTACGTGCTGTGCGGTGCTCTGCAGCTGCTGGTCTTCGCGGGCCTGATCGGGCTGCTCGCGTTCGCGCTCGACGCAGGCTCCGACTGGCTGACCGCCGGGGACGGCGCCGGGGACATCGCGATCCGCGCGATCGTGTTCGGCGCGGCGCTGCAGGCTGGGCTAGCCGCGCTGCCGATCGCCGCGAAGTGGCTGCTCATCGGCCGCTGGAAGCCGGGGCGCGTGACGATCTGGAGCCTGACCTACGTCCGGTTCTGGATCGTCAGGAGCCTACTGGTCGCCAGCCCGCTGGCGTTGCTCAGCGTCGGCACCCCGCTGCTCAACGTCTACCTGCGGTTGCTGGGCGCCAAGATCGGCCGCGGCGCGGTGATCTTCAGCGCGCACGCGCCCATCGCCACCGACCTGCTTACCGTCGGGCCCGGCACCGTAGTCAGGAAGGCCTGCTACCTCAACGGGTACCGGGCGCGCGGCGGGGTCATCGAGATCGCGCCCGTGACGCTCGGCGCGGACGTCTTCGTCGGCGAGCAGACCGTGCTCGACATCGGCACGGGCATGGGCGACGGCGCCACGCTCGGGCACTCCTCCTCGCTGCTCGCCGGGCAGGTCGTACCCGCGGACGCGTGCTGGCACGGCTCGCCCGCCCGGCCCGCGCCCAGCGACTACGACTACCGGACGGCCCCCACCGCGCGCTGCGGGCGACTGCGCCGCTCCTGGTACGCCGCGTCGCGGCTGGCGATATTCCTGCTGATCGCCGGGCCCGTGGAGGCCGCCTTCGGTGTGCTGCTGTGGTCCAGGCCGCGGATGCTGGCCAGGGTGCCGGAGCTGGACTCGGTCATCGGCGCGGCGGTGATCGGCGGCGGCCTGCTGGTCGCCGGGCTCATTCTGGCCGCGACCGTGCCGCGCCTGCTGACCCTGCTGCTGCGGCCCGGGAAGACCTACCCGCTGTTCGGCTTCCACTTCACGGTGCAGCACCTGGTGTCGAGGTGGTCGAACCTCGCCCCGTTCAACCTGCTGTTCGGGGACAGCGTGCTGATCACGCGCTACCTGAAGCTGATCGGCTACCGCCTCGGGCAGGTCGAGCAGACCGGGTCGAACTTCGGCACGACGTTCCATCACGAGATCCCCGCGCTCAGCTACATCGGCACCGGGACGATGGTCTCCGACGGCCTGTCCATGATGAACGCGGACTTCTCCAGCAGCGCCTTCCAGGTCAGACCGGTCGTGGTCGGGCCGGGGAACTTCCTCGGCAACGACCTCGCGTTCCCCGCTGGCGCGCGGACCGGCGAGAACTGCCTGATCGCCACCAAGGCGATGATCCCGCTGGCCGGCCCGGTGCGGGAGGGGGTGGGGCTGCTCGGCTCGCCCTGCTTCGAGATCCCCCGCACGGTCCAGCGCGACACGCGGTTCGACGAGCTCAGCGTCGAGCCGGAACGCAGCCGCCGCATCATCGCCAAGACCAGGCACAACCTCGTCACCATCGCGCTGCACCTGCTGGTGCGCTTCGCGCTGCTGTGCTGGCTGCTCGCCGTCGCGCTGCTGCCCGTCAGCGACCGCGGCTGGCAGGGCTGGGCGAGCACCACGGGGCTGATCTTCGCCGACCTGGCGGCTCTCATCGGCCTGTTCACGCTCGCGGATCGCGCTGTCACCGGGTTCCGCCCGCTGCGGCCGCGGTTCTGCTCGATCTACCAGCTGCCGTTCTGGCGGCACGAGCGCTACTGGAAGGTGCCGTCGATCGCCTTCATGCGGATCTTCGACGGCACCCCGTTCAAGGCGGCGTTCTGGCGGCTGCTCGGCGTGCGGATGGGGCGGCGGGTGTTCGACGACGGCTGCGCGATCATCGAGCGCAGCCTCACCAGCGTCGGCAACGGCACGACGCTCAACATGGCCTGCCTGCTCCAGGGCCACTCACTCGAGGACGGCATCTTTACCTCCGACCGGATCAGCATCGGGTCGGGCTGCACCGTCGGCACCGGCGCCTTCGTCCACTACGCGGTGACGATGGAGGACGGCGCGCTGGTCGAAGCCGATGCATTCGCGATGAAGGGTTCAGTAATCCGCCGGGGCGCCCGCTGGCTGGGCAACCCGGCTACCGAAGGGGAAACAACGTGGGGATCTTCGAACAACGTGAGTCTGAAGTCCGCAGCTACTGCCGAAAATGGCCGGCCGTCTTCGACCGGGCGTCGGGAAGCTGGCTCTACGACGATCAGGGCCGGCCGTACCTGGACTTCTTCGCCGGGGCCAGCGCGCTGAACTACGGCCACAACAACCCGGTAATGAAGCAGGCGCTGCTTGACTACCTGGACGGCGACCGGGTCATTCACTCCCTGGACATGTACACGGTCGCCAAGGCGGCCTTCCTCACCGCGCTCGACGAGCTGGTGCTGCGGCCAAGGAACCTGGATTACAAGGTGCAGTTCCCCGGGCCGGCCGGAACGATCGCCGTCGAGGCCGCGCTGAAGCTGGCCCGCAAGGTCACCGGCAGGACCGAGGTGGCGTGCTTCACCAACGGCTTCCACGGCATGACGCTGGGCTCCCTGGCGGTCACCGGCAACGGCTTCGCGCGCCGCGGCGCCGGCCTGCCGCTCTCCCACACGACCCCGCTCCCCTACGACCAGGCGCTCAGCGGCGACAGCCCCGACTTCGCGTGGCTCGACCGACTGCTCGAGGACCCCGGCAGCGGGCTCGACCTGCCCGCCGCGGTCATCGTCGAATGCGTGCAGGGCGAGGGCGGAATCAACGTGGCGTCCGCGGCCTGGCTGCGCGGGCTGGCCGAGCGCTGCCAGGAGCACGGCATCCTGCTGATCGTCGACGACGTGCAGATGGGCTGCGGCCGCACCGGTCCCTTCTTCAGCTTCGAGGTGGCCGGGATCAAGCCGGACATCGTGTGCCTGTCCAAGTCGATCGGCGGCTACGGGCTGCCGCTCGCGCTGACCATGTTCCGGCCGGAACTGGACGTCTGGGCGCCCGGGGAGCACACCGGCACGTTCCGCGGCTTCGACCCGGCGCTCGTCACCGGTGGCGCCGCGCTGCGGGCCTACTGGAGCGACGGCGAGCTGGAGACGCGGACCGCGGTCAAAGGCCAGCGCGTCGCCGCGGCGCTCGCCGACCTAGCCGGCTCCGTCCCCGGAGCCAGCGCGCGCGGGCGCGGTCTAGCGCAGGGCCTGGAGCTAGAAGAACCGGGGCTGGCGCAGAAAGTGGCCGCGGCCGCCTTCGACCTCGGCCTGCTTGTCGAGACCGCCGGCCCGGCGGACCAGGTGGTCAAGCTGCTGCCCCCGCTGACGGCCAGCGACGACGAGCTCGAACTCGGCCTGAGCATGCTCGCCAGCGCCGTCACCCGCGCCGCCGCCTGACCGGGGCGCTACCACAACTGTGAGGCACGCCTCAGTATTAATGTCCGTCAATGCGGTATTTGCCTATGCGTGAAATTCGGCAGCCTATACGAAACGACCCTCGTCAGCCGCGGGCACCGCCACGTGCTGACACGCATCCTGGCGGCGACGGGCGCCACCGCGCTCGCAACGGGCCTGATCATGGCGTTCAGCGCCCCGTCGTCAAGCGGCTCCAGTGCTTCGAGGCAAGGCAGCGGCCTGGTGCCGTCCCCGGCTAACCGGCCAGCCCTGATAGCCAGCACCGGGCGGGGCATCATCGCCCGGGTGCAGCCAGGCGTTGTGATCATCGACACACGCCTGCGGTACGACAGCGAGGTGGCCGCAGGAACCGGCATGGTTATCAACCCTGACGGGCTCGTGCTCACCAACAACCATGTCATCGAGGACGCCACCTCGATCACCGCGACCGTGGCCGGGAAGACGTATCCGGCGCGGGTAGTCGGCTACGACAAGACAGACGACATCGCCCTCATCCAGCTGCAGGGCGCCGCACGACTGCCAACAGTGCCGGTCGGCAACTCCTCGCTGGTCAAGGTCGGACAGATGGTCGTCGCCCTGGGCAACGCCGGGGGCCG
>DATBBI010000261.1:0-6487 GCA_036271115.1 Trebonia sp. | reverse complement strand
TGGCGGCAGCTGACCGGCGATCAGCTCGGCGCGCTGCTCGGCGCGTTCCTGCTCGGCGACCGGGCAGGGCCAGGCGCGTTCGCCGCGACCACGATCGTGTCCTCGACGCTGCTGTCGAAGGTCGCCGCCGCGGCCGGCGCCCGCTACGCGGAGACGCTGACCGGGTTCAAGTGGATCGCGCGGGCGGCCGACGGCCAGCCAGGGGCGCGGTTCGCGTTCGGCTACGAGGAGGCACTCGGCTATCAGGTCGGGCAGCACGTCCGCGACAAGGACGGCATCGGCGCGGCGCTGGCCGTGCTGCGCCTCGCCACCATCGCGAAAATATCTGGCGGCACTCTCACCACCGCTTACGACGACCTGGAGCGGGCGCACGGCGTGCACCTGACCGGGCAGCTGGCACCGCGGATCGACGACCCGGCGGATGTCATGCGCCGGATCAGGGACGCTCCCCCGGCTGACCTGGGCGGCGCCGCGGTGGAACGGGTCACCGACTTCGCGGCCGCGGACAACGGCACTAGCCTGCCTCCGTCTGACGTACTCCGTTTCGCGCTTGCCGGCGGCAGCCGGGTCGTCATCCGTCCCAGCGGCACCGAGCCCAAGATCAAGGCTTACCTGGAGGTGACCGAGCCTCCTGGCGACGATCTGGGCACCGCCCGGGAGGCCGCGGAAACCCGGATGGCGCCGCTGCGCACCGCGGTCACCACGCTGCTGGGCTCGTAACCGCGCCGTTAACGGGTAGCCCCTCCGGCCGCCTGGTCCGTAGGATGCGGAAGAGTGGCGCAGCCCTGGTGGAAACCTGTCTGGTCGGTCCCCGCGGCCCTTCGTGCCGTGCGGGCCACCGTCGTCGTCCCGTCGTTGTTCGCGCTGACCGACAAGGTCGTCGGCGATCCGCAGATGGCGCTGTTCGCCACGTTCGGCGGCTTCGCGACGCTGGTCATCGCCGGGTTCGGCGGTACGAGAAAAGACAAGCTCATCGCGCACGCCGGCCTCGCGGTCGCCGGGAGCCTCGTGCTGATCATCGGCACGCTGGTCAGCGGCACCACCTGGCTTGCCGTGGTCGTCACGGTACCGGTGACGTTCGCGATCTTCTTCGCCGGGATCGCGGGCCCGAACGCCGCCTCAGGCTCCACGGCTGCCATGTTCGCTTACGTGCTGCCGGTGGTCTCCGCGGGGAACGCGTCGATGATCCCGAGCCGGCTGGCCGGCTGGTGGCTGGCCTCGGCGGCCGGCACCATCGCGGTGCTGCTGCTGTCCCCCAAGCCGCCAGGCGACAAGCTCCGCGCGGCGACGGCGAACCTCGCCGCCGAGCTCGCCAGCCGCCTCAGCGCCGCCGCCGACGGTGTGGTCACCGACCCGCAGTCGATGCACGCGGCCAAGGAAAAGCTGCGGACCGCGTTCCTCGCCGCGCCGTACCGGCCATCAGGGCTGGCGACCGCAGATCAGGCCCTCTCCAGCCTCGTTCAGCTACTCGAATGGGGAGCGTCGCAGGTCAGCGACGCCTTCGACGGCCACGTCGACTTGACGACGAACTGCCCCGCCGACCGTGCGCTGCTGCGTGCCGCGGCGGGGTTGTTCACCGACACCCACGACCTGCTGACCGGTCAGTCGGCGGACCCGGACATCGCGGCCCTCGAGCGGGCCAGGGAGGACTCAGCGGCGCACCTGCGTGACCTGTCGGGCCGCGTGGGTGAACCTGACGCGCGGATGGCAGCGGCGCAGGCCGTGCACGCACAGGGGATCGCCGTCACCGCCCGCGCCGCCGTCGCCGACGCGATGATCGCGAGCCGTCGCGCCGACCCGGAGACGATCGCTGCCGAACGCCGCAAGTGGTACGGCCCGCACGATGGGCTGGCAGGGGTCACCGCCAGTGCGGCATCCACCGGGGCGGGCACCGTCACGGCGGGTTCCGTTCCGCTTATCCCGAACGTACGCGGCCTGCTCTCCGGCACTGGTGGGACGCCGCGGCAGGTCGGCCTGCGCAGGGCGACGTTGCTGGTGACGAGGCATGCGACGGTCCGTTCCGTATGGTTCCTCAACTCGCTGCGCGGCGCGCTGGCCCTCGCGGCCGCGGTCGCCGTCGCGGACGTTTCCGGGGTGCAGCACGCGTTCTGGGTAGTGCTCGGCACGCTGTCGGTGCTACGTACCAGCGCGGCGTCGACCGGCGGGACGGCGTGGCGGGCGCTGGCGGGGACCGTCATCGGGTTCGTGGTCGGCGCGCTGCTGCTGCTCGCGATAGGGACCGGGCAGACCGCCCTGTGGGTGGCGCTGCCGGTTGCGGTTCTGGTCGCGGCCTACGCGCCGGGTACCACGCCGTTCCTCGTGGGACAGGCCGCGTTCACCGTGACGATCGTGGTGCTGTTCAACCTGCTCGCCCCCGCGGGCTGGCGGGTCGGGCTGCTGCGGATCGAAGACGTGGCGATCGGCTGTGCGGTCAGCCTGGTGGTGGGAGTGCTGTTCTGGCCGCGCGGCGTGGCGTCAGTGGTCGGCGACGACCTCGCCGACACGTTCCGGCGGGGCGCGGAGTACCTGAGCCAGGCGGTGGACTGGGCGCTGAGCGAACTGATGCTGCCGCCGGCCGCGGCGGTCGGGGCGGCGAACGCCAGTATCAGGCTCGACGACGCGGTGCGCGGCTTCCTCACCGAGCAGGGCAGCAAGAAGCTGTCCAAGGAAGACCTGTGGACGATGGTGAACGCCTCGATGCGGCTTCGGCTCACCGCGCACACGCTCGCGGGGCTGCGGCCGGACGTGACGGCGCCAGGCCTCCCGCCGGGGGGCGCCTGCCTGCCGCTGGAGGGCTCTGAGGAGTACGGCGACACGCCCGCGTGCGTGGCGCTGCAGTCAGAAGCGGGCAGCCTGGCCGGGTTCTACGACCAGGTGGCGGATGAGGTGGGCCGTTCGAGCCTGTCGGGCCTGCCGGCCTGGTCTCACTGGTCCACCTGGGCTGGCCGGCTGGCCTGGTCTCCCCGGTCCGCGCGATCTCCAGAACCGCCCCTGATCCCGGCGCCCCCGCTGATCGGCCCCGCGGTGCCCCGCGCGCTGGCCGCAGCGGGCAACGCGGCGGCGGGCAACGGGACAGTGGGCAACGGGACGGCGGGGAACGCGGCGGCGAGCAACGGGACAGCCGGGAACAGGACGGCGCCGGCCGCCGGATCCGACGGTCCCGGCGCTCCCGGCGGCCACGGCGTTCCCGGCACGGCCCGTGGCGCGACCGCGGCGGATCGCACGGCTGCCGCCGGCGCCGCGACCGCTGTCGACGCTGCCGCACCCGCGCCGCCACCCGTTCATCCGCACCTGCTGTGGGTGCAGGAGCACCTGCACCACCTGAGCCAGAGCGCCCAGACGGTCAGCGCGCCCGCCCAGCGCGTGGCCGAAGCCCGCCGCCGCCCCTGGTGGCGCTAGCCTTGCCGCGCTGGACGCCGCGTCTCAGCCGGGCGAGCTGACAAGGCTGTTACCGGTGCGAGCCGATCTTGCAGTCAGTAACTTCGCCTCACTCTTCGTCTTCGCATCACTCATGACCATTCTTGCACCCGATTGCCCTATTTATCCCCACGTAAGTGATGGGAAGATAGGCGTCCACCCGCCCGCGACCAGAACATAGGGCGGGCGTGGCGCATGGTGCGAAGACGCGGCAGCCGGTCTTCCCGCGAGACGGGCAGGAGGGGCTGCCTTGCGCTGGCTCGGTGATGTTGGGGACCGTGGGGTTTGTGAGGCAATGCCACGTGTAAGCCCCGGGCAGGACTCGATGATGATGGGTCGTTAGGCACACAGGAGTGTGCCTAACGACCCATCATGTTGCCGAACCCCCACGGCTGGGGGTGGTCAGGCGGAGTCGGTTTGCCAGTAGACCGTGTAGGGCTTGTGCTGGGCGCGGGATACCGGGACCAGGGTGATCCGCTGGGCGTCGGCTGTCGCCTCGAAGGTCATCGGGTTCGCCGTGGTGCGGCGGACCGACGCGGTGTCGAGGACCGGCAGCGCCGCGGCCTGGCCGTCCCCGGCGGGCGGGGACGCGGTGCTCGGGGGCGAGGCGGTGCTTGGCGGTGAGGCGGTGCTCGGCGCGGCGGCGTTGTCCGGGGCTCGAGCGGCCGCCGCGTAGCCGGCGCCGTAGAGGCCGCTGAGGACGACCGGGCCGTAGCTGACCGCCTGGACGGCGGGGTTGTCGGGGGCCGGATTGAACGTCAGGCTCATCGGGAGGGTCACGGTGAGCCAGTCGCCGGGCTGCCAGTGGCGGCTGACCACTGCCCAACCGCCGCCGGCCGAGCCGGCCGGGACCACCGCGTCTCGCAGTGGGGTGCCGTTCAGCACCACCTCGGGCGGCGCGGCGGTCCAGCCAGGCACCCGGACCCTGAGGTCCATCGGGGCCGCGCCGCGCACCACCGTGAGCCGGACGACCGGGGTGTCGGGGAAGCCGGTGGTCTGCCGGAGCGTGATGCCCTGGTCGGCGCAGCGGACCTCAGAGGGGATGAACAGGTTCACGTAGATGCCGCGCGCGTCGCGCGCGTAGATCGTGTCCGCGAACTTCACCTGCGTCTCGAGGCCGGTGGCGTTGTCGCAGGTGAACGTGTCGTAGTCGGTGGCGTACACGTCGGGATTCCCGCCGGGGAAGTAGTTGAGCGGTTGTTCCTTGAATGCGCCGGGCGACAGCCCGGTGTAGTAACAGACGAAGCCGTGCGGCGAGTCTGGGTCCTGGCTGCCGAGCATGTGGTTGAACAGCCCGCGCTCGTAGGAATCGAGCAGGTCCACCCGCGTCAGGTCGTGGAAGTGCAGCAGCCTGGTCAGCTTGAGCATGTTGTAGGTGACGCAGCCCTCGCAGGTGTAGTTGGACAGCTCGCCGGCCACCACGTCAGGTTCCGTCCAGTGCTCGTGGTTGCCCTGTCCGCCGATGACGTACGAGTGGTGTGCGGTGGCGATCTGCCAGAAGTTGTACGCGATCGCGCGGTACTTCTGGTCGCCGGTCTCCTCCCACATCCGCAGGGAGGCGATCACCTTCGGCAGGCTGACGTTGCACTGTTCCCCCCGCAGCGCGTCGTCGCCCGCCGCCAGCGGGTCGAGGAACCGGGCGTGGTAGAACCGCTGCGCCGTCCGCAGGTAGCGTTCCGAGCCGGTGATCCGGTACAGGTTGGCCAGCGACTCGGGCAGGCCGCCGTACTCGTTCTCCAGCACCCGCTGCATGTGCGCGTAGCCCAGCCGGGCCGTCCTGGCGTCCACCCAGTCGGCCAGCCGCACCGCCACGTCCAGCGCCTGATCCACACCGGCCAGCTGGTACTGGTCGATCATCCCGGCCAGGTACTTGTGGATCATGTAGTACGGCGACCAGACGGGCTGGCCCGCCTCCAGCCGGTCGAAGAAGGACTCGGGGAACGCCGACAGATAGCCAGGCGCGTACCCGGCGAGCGGCGCGATCGCCTGTAGCTGGGCCAGCTGGCCGACCAGGTACTCCCCCGCCGTCTTCGCCCGCTGGTCGCCGGTGTTGGCGTAGGTCAGCGCGAGACCGGACAGCAGGTGGCCGGTGGTGTGCCCGCGCACCTCCCTGTAGGGCGCCTCCCACCCGCCGACCGGCCGCGCGGCGGACGGCCGCCCGTAGTTCAGCCTGAAGGTGTGCAGCATCCGGTCCGGGTCGAGGAACAGCAGGTAGTCCTTCGTCCGCCCCTGGTTGGCGAGGAACGGGCTGTCCAGCAGCCGGACGGCGGCCAGCGGGTACGCCGCGGTGGCGCCCGCGGTCCCGTCCGGGGCGTAGCCGCTGCGTCCCATCGGGTAGCCCGGCACGTACGCCGGGCTGTCCGGCCACGGGTTGGCGGCCGCCGTCCCCGCCCCGCCCCACCAGGACGCGGGCTGCCAGTCTGCCAGCCACGCTGATTCGGCCGCGAGCACGGCACCGCCGCCAAGCAGCGCCATGACCTGACGCCGGGACAGGTCGGACCGCCCGGCTCGGGCCCTGATCGCAGCGGCTGTCCGCCTCGTGACTTCCCGCACGGTGCCGCTGCTTCCCTTCGTCGCGGTCCGCCCCCGATAACCCCAGGCCCCGCAGCTTTACCCGCCGTGATCGTACCGCCGCGCCGTCTGGAAAAAAATGCACGGGCATCATGGATGCCAATGTAGAGAATCGCGGGACGGCGCCGTACCAGTCTGTGACAGCCGCCCGCCGCGGGCGGCCGCGGAACCATACGGGAGGAGCACCACCGTGAAGTACATGCTCATCATCTACGGCAACCAGGAACTGTGGGACTCGATCGGCCCTGACGAGCAGCAGCGGTTCTTCGAGGCGTTCGACGCGTTCAACAAGAAGTACTACGGCACCGGAGAGCTGCTCGGCGCGTACGGGGTGGCGGACGCCGCCGCGACCAAGCTCGTGCGGCTGGCCGACGGGCAGCCCGCCGTCACCGACGGCCCGTACCTGGAGACCAAGGAGTACCTGGCCAGCTGGTACCTGATCGACGTCGACAGCGAGCAGCGCGCGGTGGAGATCGCCGCCGCGCTGCCGTCGGCGGTG
>DATBBI010000260.1:0-7193 GCA_036271115.1 Trebonia sp. | reverse complement strand
TCGGCGCGCACGTGGTGCCCCCTGAGTTCGCCGCCGACGTCAGCGGCTACGTCGACCTGGTCCGCGGGCCGATGCTCGAGGCGTGCGCACCGTTCTCGCGCTGGGCGGACGTGTTCTGCGAGCGCGGCGCGTTCGGCGCGGACGAGGCGCGCGCCGTGCTGACGGCGGGCATGGCGCGCGGGCTGCAGCCGCGGATCCACGCGAACCAGCTGGGTACCGGGCCAGGCATCCTGCTGGGCGCGGAACTGGGCGCTGCCTCCGCCGACCACTGCACGTTCCTCACGGACGCCGATGTGGCGGCGCTGGCCTCATCGGACACCGTGGCGACCCTGCTGCCCGGCGCCGAGTTCGGCACCAGGCAGCCGTACCCGGACGCGCGCCGCCTGCTGTCCGCCGGGGCGGTGGTCGCCCTGGCCACCGACTGCAATCCCGGATCCTCGTACACCTCGAGCATGCCGTTCTGCATCGCGCTCGCGGTCCGCGATATGCGGATGACCACGGAGGAAGCGGTCTGGTCCGCGACGGCGGGCGGCGCCAGGGCGCTGCGCCGCACCGACGTGGGCTACCTGGCCCCTGGCGCCCGCGCCGACCTGATCATGCTGAACGCCCCGTCGCACGCCTACCTCGCCTACCGCCCGGGCGTCCCGCTGGTGCGCACGGTCTGGCAATCCGGCCGCCGCGTTTCCGCGGAAACGCGGTTACCGCCCACCGCTAGCCACCCGGGGGTGGTCGCGCCAGGCGGGCATGGTAGCCATGTAGTCGAGGGTCTGGCGTTCGAGCTCTTCCCTCGTGGCCTGCGGGTCGCGCCGTGCCTGCCAGGCGACCATCCGCTCGAAGCGCTCGTCGAACGACTGGAGTTGGCCGGACTCGTCGGTGCAGTAGCCGCAGTACCGGCCGGTCTCGATGGGCATGCCGCAGCTCTCGCACGTTTGCGCGGTCGTCATGGCTATCTCCTCAGAAATGGGTGTCCTGGCGGCCCGCCGTGTCCACGAGGGCCTGCATCCCGGCGATGAGCGCGTCGGCCTCGCCGGCGGGCATCCGGGCGAACGCGCTGGCCAGCAGGTCCAGGCCGAGAACCTCGCGGTCCCTGCGCAGCGCATCATGACCGGCCGGGGTCAGCCAGATCAGCGTGCGCCGCCGGTCGGCCGGGTCGTTCTCGCGCTCGAGCAGCCCCTGCTCCTGCAGGTGGCCCACGATCTCGCTGACCACTGACTGGGCACGGCTCAAGTGCGCCGCCGCCTCGCCGACCGTCAGCGGCCCGGCCATCGCCAGATGCTCGAGCACGGCCCTCGACGCGCCAGCGAGCTGGCTCCGGGGCCCGTCCCGGCGGTGGAATGTCAGGTACACGGCCCGGAACCGCGCCGCGAACTGCTCGGCCCGCTGCCGCTCATCACTCACGCAACCAGGCTTCCGCTTGCCACATGCATCGTCAATCCCGATGGATTCCAGTCAGCCCTAGCGCCCTGCCAGCCGCGACGGGCTCCTAGCGAACACCACCAGTCGCACCAGCCGCATTCTTAATCTTCGTGCGGGATTTGGCCCGGAAAACGGGGTCGAATCCCGCACGATGATCTGACTAGGCGTCTCAGGCTCTTGGTGCGATGAGCAGGGACTGGGCGGAGACGCCCAGCGGGCCGTCGATGTCGGAGAGGCGGCAGGTGGCCAGGCCCGTGCCGCCGGTCGTGATGGCGGTCTGGGCGTCCAGGCAGATCCACTCGCCCACCGGGTCGCGGTGCAGGTGGACGGTGAGCTCGGGGTTGATGAACAGCCAGCGGCTGATATCCAGCTCCCACGACGCGCCGTTGCCGCTGTCGGCGGCGACGAGCACGCGCTCGAGCGGCGCGGGCTCCTCGTCAGGCACGAGCGGGTAGCGCATCCGCATCCACACGGTGGCCGGCCCGGGAACGGCGACGCCGCCGATCACCGGCCGCCACTCCATGGCGGACATGTAGCCGTCCGACCAGCCTTTCGATACCCCTGCCCGCCCGTCCGCCATCGTGGTCGGCGGCGCCTCCGGCAGCGACGGCGGTACCGGGTGGCGGGACTCCACCGCAGGACAGGCCGTTCGCAGCACCCGCCACGCCGAGGCCCGCGCGACCTCACGGCCGCCGACGCTCGCGGTCGCCTCGAGCAGCTCGACGCTGCGCCCGGGCCGTGCGACCCGGGCGGCCACGGCGATCTCGCCGACCGGGATGGCTCGCAGGATCTCGCAGGTGAACCGGGTGATCATCATGTCCGGCCGAGGCTGGCAACGCAGCATCGCCCGGCCGAGCAGTGCGCTCGGCGGGCCGCCGTGCTGCGCGCTGGCGTCCCACGGCCCCGCCGTGTGCACGGTCGCCTGCCACACGCCATCGCCGACGGGAACATAGAAGCTGTCCGACATGAGCCAAATCTAAGCAGGCCCGTCTGGGTAGCGCGTCTGAGGGCTTAGCTGTGTAGTTCCGAGTCACTACGCCCCGGAATTGCACAGTTAATGCACCCTGGCAGCAGGTCCGCCCAGGCGGCTCTACAGCACCGGGTAGCGGCCGCGGAACCGGATCAGCGGGTCCCCGGTTTCCGCCGTGTAGGGAACGCCGATGACCGAGGCGATCACCAGCAGGTGATCGCCCGCCGGCACCCGGCGGGCGACCAAGCACTCCAGGGCCGCCAGCCCTTCCGACGGGATCAGCGCCCCGGACAGGGAACCCCGGATGTGCGGAACGTCGTCGAGGGCCAGCCGCGCGCTCGGCCGGCCCTCGGCCGCGAACCGCCCGGCCAGCATCTTCTGCGCCGCCGACAGCAGCGTGACCGCGAGCCGGGCGGCGGGCAGCGACGGCCGGCTCAGCACCTCCGCTGGATAGGAATCCAGGGCCAGCGACACCAGTACCAGCGGCGGGTCGAGTGACACCGGCATGAACGCGCTGACCGTCGTCCCCACGTCGTCGCGTCCGTCGGCGATCGTGACCAGCGTGACACCGGCCGCCCAGGCCGACAGCGCGCCGGTAAGTTGATCTTCCATACCCCAGGCAGGGTCAGCGGCCCGTAGGGCGGCAGGCCGGCCGCCGCCGCGAACTGCCACGCCGGGCCCCAGCCCTCGGTGAACAGCTCACGGAGGCCGAACCCGACGGCGGCAGCGGCGGGGCGCACCTCGCTTGACTCGGCGGGGCGCAGCTGGTCGAGGGGCCCGAGCCGCGGGTAGACCCGGACCGGGGCGTCGTCGGGCAGCCCGCCGCGCCGCCGCGCGATGGCGATCGCGTCGCGCATGCCGCCCGTCTCGTCGGCCAGGCCGTTGGCCACCGCGTCGGCGCCGGACCAGACCCGGCCGCGGGCCAGCTCGTGGACCCGGTCGCGAGACAGCCGCCGCCCCGACGCGACCTTCTCCGTGAAGTCGTCGTACACCGCGTCGAGCCAGCCGTTGATCCGCTCCCACTCGGCGTCGGTGAACGGCCGCGACAGCGAGAACATCGTCGCGTTGTCGCCGACCGTCACGGTGTCGGTGCCCACCCCCGCCCGGCCGAATATCTCCCGCAGCACCGGCTTGCCGAGAATGACCCCGATCGAGCCGGTGATCGTCCCCGGCTGGGCCACGATCACGTCGGCCGGGGCCGAGATGAAGTAGCCGCCAGACGCGGCGACGTCGCCCATCGACACCACGACCGGCTTGCCCGCGGCGCGGAGCCGCACCACCTCGCGCCAGATCACGTCCGACGCCGTGGCCGAGCCGCCGGGGCTGTTGACCCGCAGGACGACCGCGCGGGCCCGCTCGTCGGCCGCCGCGGCGCGCAGCGCGGCGGACACCGTGTCGGAGCCCATACCGCCGCCGCCGGGCCCTGGCCCGCGGCCGCTGCGCCCTTGCCTGATGGCGCCGTGCGCGTAGATCATCGCCACGAACCGCTCGTTCCTGGCCTTCTGCATGGACTGCACGCGGTGCGGCAGCTCGGTCAGCGCGTGGGTGCGCTGGTAGCGCTGCAGGTACAGCAGCGTCGCGTCGGGACCGGCCTCCTTGTGTACCCGCTCGTACACCTCGTCCCGGTAGTACAGCCCGTCGATCAGGCCCTCGTCGAGCGCGTGGGCGGCCAGGAACGGGCCGCGCTGCAGCAGCTCGCGGGCCTGCTCAGGGGACTTGCTCCTGCCTTCCACGATCGCAGCGGTGAGCTGCTCGGCGACGGACTCGGCGAGCCGCTGCACCGCCTCGCGGGCCGGGCCGGTGAACCCGGTCTCGGTCAGCGGGTCGGCGGCCGACTTGTACTCGTAGCGCTTGGCCGATTCGAAGCCGATGCCGAGCTTGTCCAGCGCGCCGCGCAGGAAAACCTGCTCGACGGCGACGCCGGTCAGCCCAAGCGTGCCAGTCGGCTGCAGGTAGATGCGGTCGAACCCGGTGGCCAGGTAGTACGGCAGGTTCCCGCGCACGAAGTCGCCGAACGTCTCGGCCCACGCCACCGTGAGCTTCCCCGACCGCCGGAAGTCGGTCACTGCCTCGCGGAGCTCCTGGATCTTCGCCAGCCCGAGCCGGGCGCCGCCCACCTTGACCACGAGCGCGCGCACCCGGTCGTCGGCGCTGGCCCGCTTCAGGCCTTCGAGCATGTCGGGCAGCCGGGTCCTGCGGATGGTGAGCAGCGCCTGCACGGGGTCTTGCGGCGGGCCTTCGGCGATGCCCTCGGTCAGGTCGAGCTCGAGGATCAGCGGGCCACTCCGCCGCTGCCGCATCCTGTGAATCTGTCCGGCGAGCTTCGCGTCTGCCATGCCGCCAGCTTACGCGGGGTGCATGATCGGCATTAATAGTCCGAACGTACGGGGGTGACTCCATCACCGCACCTGCTGTCACGGTCGTGGTCGACGTGGCGAACGTGATGGGTGCCAGGGCCGACGGCTGGTGGCGCGACCGGGCCGGCGCCGCGCTCCGGCTCTGCCGGTCGGTCGCCGAACTGGCCGTCCGCGGCGTCCCGGCGGCGCGCATGCCGGATGGGCTGCCCGCGCCCGCCGCCTGGGTGCTCGTGCTCGAGGGCCAGGCGCGGGCGGCGGCGGCGTCGCTGACCGATGTGCCGCCGGAGGTGCGCGTGGTGACGGCACCGGGGTCGGGCGACGACGCGATCGTCGCAGAGGTGGCATCGCTCGCCGCCGCCGCAACCTGCCTGGTGGTGACCGCGGATCGTGAGCTTCGCCGCCGCTGCGCGGCGCTCGGCGCCGGCGTGGCGGGACCCGGGTGGCTCATTGAGCTGCTGTGAATAGCTAATATTGAGGTAACCCTCACCCCTGCATCGCACGATGTGGTTGTCCTGTCCGCTACTGGGAACCTGATGCGCATGTACGTGATTGCCGTCGTCGCCGTTGTCCTCATCGCCGGGCTGCTGTACCTGCTGGACCGTGCTCTCAAGGCGGTCCAGACGGGCCGCAGACGCCGTGACATCGCCTCCCGGATGGCCCCGGCCATGGCGTACGCGGAGGAACAGGCGAAACAGAAAGAGCAAGTGAAGGAAGCCAGTTCCGCGCTGACCTCGGTGCTGCCCTCGATCAAGCAGCCGGAAAAGGGCCCGCGACGCGTCGCGTAGTCGTCCTGTCCGACACGCATGCGCCGCGGCGATGGAAATCCTGCCCGCCCGCGGTCGCCTCGTGGCTGCGTGAAGCGGACGAGATCCTGCACGCGGGCGACGTGTGCACGGCGGCGGTACTCGACGAGCTGGCTCAGTACGCGCCGGTGACCGCGGTCATGGGCAACAACGACGGCCCCGACGTGGCGGCCTGGGGCGCGCCGGAGACCGCTGTCGTGACGGTGGACGGCCTGCGGGTCGCGATGGTGCACGACAGCGGGCCAGCCGCCGGCCGGCTGGCCCGGCTGCGGGGCCGGTTCCCCGGCGCCGGCCTGGTCGTGTTCGGCCACTCGCACATCCCGCTGGACGTCGCCTCTGCTGACGGCGGGTTCCGGATCTTCAACCCGGGCTCGCCCACCGACCGCCGCCGCCAGCCGCACGGCACGCTCGGCGTCCTTGACATCGCCGACGGCCGGGTGGCCGGCGCGAAGATCGTCCCGGTCACCTAGCAGTTGTCCAGGGACCGGGTCACCAGCGGTCGCGGTGCACGACCTCGTCGAACGGGCGGCGGTCCGGGTGGCGGATCAGCGTCAGCGGGCGATCGGCCGGATAGCCGAGCGAGATGAGGTAAGCGCAGAACCTGTCGTCGGGGAAGCCGAGCAGGCCCCGCGCCAGGTCCTGGTCGGTGACGCCCGCGTGACCGCTGCCGATGCCGAGGCCGGCCGCCGCGAGCATGATGCTCATCGTGGCCTGGCCGAGGTCGTACTGCACCCGGTTCCGCTGCCGCTCGTCCTTCGGCAGCGGCGCGATCAGCGCGATCGCCGCGGCCGCGTGCGCCACGTGGCCCGCGCCCCGCCATACGTGCGCGAGCTGCAGCAGCTGCTCGCGCTGCCGCACCAGGATGAAGTCCCAGGGCTGCCAGTTCTGCGAGGACGGCGACCTGCGGCCGGACTCAAGGATCTCGTCGAGATGATCGTCGGCGATCGGCCGGCCGGTGAACGACCGCACGTTCCGCCGGGACCGGATCGCCTCCCACGTCTGCACATCCGTAGCCTAGCGATCTCCGCTGCTGGCCGGAGGCTACCGCTCGGGGGTCAGCCAGAGCACTCCGAACGGCGGCAGCGCGATCGACGCGGAGGCCGGGCGGCCGTGCCAGGGCTTCGGGACCGCGTTGACGGCGCCCAGGTTGCCGACGCCGCTGCCGCCGTAGACGGTGGCGTCGGTGTTGAGCACCTCGCGCCAGCGGCCGGCCAGCGGCAGGCCGATCCGGTAGTCGTTGTGCGGCATCGCGGAGAAGTTGGCCACGCACGCCAGCACGGGGACGCCGTGCTCCTGCGAGCCGAACCGCAGGAACGACAGGACGTTGCCGTGCGCGTCGTTGGCGTCGATCCAGGAGAAGCCGTCGGGGATGGTGTCCTGCGACCAGAACGCGGGCGACGAGCGGTACGCGGCGTTCATGTCCCGCACCATGCGTTGCACGCCCGAGTGGAAGTCGTACTGCAGCACCCACCAGTCCAGGCCGTTCGTCTCCGACCACTCGCTGTTCTGGCCGAATTCCGAGCCCATGAACAGCAGCTGCTTCCCCGGGTGCGCCCACATGTAGGCGAGCAGCGCCCGCAGGCCCGCGAACTTGCGCCATTCGTCGCCGGGCATCTTGCCGAGCAGCGAGCCTTTCCCGTGCACGAC
>DATBBI010000259.1:0-2932 GCA_036271115.1 Trebonia sp. | reverse complement strand
GCAAGCGGGCGCGCACGCGGCCGTATCCGGCGTCGCTGGGCCGGGTCAGCTGCGCGAGGAGGCGGGAGGGCGCGGGGCCGCGCTGGTGCTTGACTGCGTGACCACGGACGACACGCTGGCGCTGGCCGCGGGCGTCATCGCCTCGGGCGGCGCCATCTCCTACGTGGGCCGTGGGGGCGGATCGCTGCCGGTCTCCCCCGCGTCCTTGCCGTTCGGGTGCTCGGTGCACATTCCCACCTGGGGGACTCTTCCCGAGCTGGCCGAGGTGGTGGCGCTCGCCCGGGCGGGGGCCGTCCGCACGGAGGTCGAGTGCTTCACGCTCGGCCAGGCGGCGGACGCCTACCGGCGGCTGCGCCGCGGCGAGGTGCGCGGCCGTGCCGTGGTTGCGCCGGACGCCGGCTACGCACCCGATGTGGTATCAGCTGACGGCAATGCACATGGTGAGAATAATCCGTAACGGTGGCTTAACAAGCTAGTCCTCAAGCTATAGATTGAACTGAACTAAGCTCAACTGCTACAGGAGTCGCGATTAACGTGAGCGAGCTGCTGGCGGGCCGGCCGTTCCCGCTCGGGCGTGGCCTGGTACTGCGCAACCGGCTGGTGGGCACGGCCCACGCCGCGGGACTGGTTTCCGGCGGCCTCGCACGGCCCGAGGACGCCGGGTACTGGCGGCGTCGCGCGGCTGGCGGTGCTGCGATGCTGGTGGTCGGCGGCACGGTTACGGCGCCGGAGTCCACCTGGCGACGCCGGATCGTGACCGAAGCGTGGCGGGAGGAGGCCGTGCCGGGCATGGCCGCCCGGGCGGAGGCGATCCGCGACGAGGGCGCGGTGGCGGCCTGCCAGCTCGTGCACCTCGGCCGCGAGACGACGGGCGCGGAAATGTGGTTTCCCCCCGTCGCCCCGTCGGCGGTGCGCTCGCCGCGCGAGCCGGTCCGGCCACGCCCGCTGACCGACGGCGAGGTCGATGTCATAGTCGAGGGCTTCCGGGTCTCGGCGGTCAACGCGCTGGCCGCCGGATTCCAGGTCATCGAGCTGCACGCGGCCCACGGCTACCTGCTCGGCCAGTTCCTGTCCGCGGTGACCAACCGGCGGCCTGGCGCCGGTTCGGTGGCCGCCAGGGCCGGCATCCTCGCCCGCATCGCGGACGCGATCCGCGCGGACGCGCCCGACGCGGTGATCGGCATCCGGCTGTCCACCGACGGGGGCGAGGAGGCCGGGCTGACCCTGGACGGGCTGTGCGAGCTGCTGCCGCACGTGAGCCTGCTGGCCGACTACGTCAACCTCACGGCGGGCGTCCGGACGACCTATGTCCGCGACATGGCCACCGCGGAACCGCCGCTGCTGCCCCACCTGGCCCGCCTCCGGCCGCTGACCAGTGGGCCGCTGCTGGTCTCACAGGCGTTCCGCCGGCCGGACCAGATCGACGCGGCGCTCGCCGCCGGCGCGGACCTGGTCGGGATGGCCAGGCCGCTGATCGCCGATCCTGACCTGCCCGCCAAACTGCTGTCCGGGCGGGCGGCCCAGGTCCGCCCGTGCGTGTCCTGCAACGAGGACTGCCGCACCTTCGACCCGGTCCTGCTCTGTTCGGTCAACCCCGAGCTGGCCCCGGACGGCGCGGCCAGGCGCCCGGCCGCGCCGCTGCTCGTCCAGCGGGCTAGCGGTGGCGAGGGGGACCGCGTCGCGATCGTCGGGGCCGGCCCCGCTGGTCTTGAGTGCGCTGTTGCCCTGGCCGACGGAGGCGGGCTCGCGAGCGCGCCGCAGGTCGTGGTATTCGACGAGCGCGACGTGATCGGCGGACAGCTCGCGATCGCGGCGTCGGCGCCGAACCGCGGCGGCTGGCAGGCCCTGCTCGACTTCTACCGGGCATCGCTCGACGCCGCCGATCGCGTCACCCTGCGGCTCGGCACCACCGCCCGCCCGGCCGATCTGGCCGGATTCAGCGAGGTGATCCTCGCGACCGGCAGCGAGGAGATCCTGCCCGGGGTCGCGGGCATCGAGCGAGCGCTCGCGTCATCCCGGGCGATCGCGTCCGGTCCGTCAGCGCTCGCGGGGTGCGAGCACCTGCTGGTCGTCGACGACGGCTTCGGCAACTGGCCCTGCGCAAGTGCCGTCGAACTGGGCGTGCGCGCCGCAGTGCCCCGGATCACGGTCGCGACGCCGGGCGCGGCGTTCGGCGCGGCGCTGCCAGCCGAGGGGCGGGTGCAGCTCATCGCGCGGCTTCGCGGCGCGCCACTCGACGTCCTGCCGTTCACGGCCCTGTCCGCGGTGGGGGATGGCTGGGCCGAGGTCACGAACATGATGTCCCGAACGACCCGGCGGATTGCCGTGGATACCGTCATCGTGGTCGGCGAGCGCAGAGCGCGTGACTGGCAGCCCCTGGTCCCGCCCGGACCTACGGTGCGGGTGATCGGGGACGCGCTGGTGCCACGGCGCGCTGCCCACGCGATCTCCGAGGGTGGCGCGGCCGCGGAAGCGATCCGAGATTCGCAGGCGCACACCAACCGGGCAACGGCACGACCCTGAGGAGGCACGAATGCTCGACGGAAAGATCGCTATCGTCACCGGCGCCGGACAGGGCCTCGGCCGTGGCATCGCCTGCGAGATGGCCCGGCAGCACGCGGCCGGGATCGCCGTGGTGGACCGTAACCAGCAGACCGCCGAAGAGACGGCGGCTCTCGTGAAGAACCTGGGCAGCGAGGTCCTGGTGATCGAGTGCAACCTCCGTGACCGGGACCAGATCCAGGCCATTGTCGATGCCGCGGCCGCCCATTTCGGCGGGCTTGACGTCCTGGTCAACAACGCGGGCATCGTCGAGACGACGATGACGGCCGACTGCGCCGTAGACACGCTGCCCGAGGACGTGTGGGATGCCGTGTACGAGGTGAACCTGCGCGCGCCTTGGCTCGCGACCAAGTTCGCGGCTCCCTACCTG
>DATBBI010000258.1:0-3238 GCA_036271115.1 Trebonia sp. | reverse complement strand
ATCGCCCTGCTCGAGGCGGACGTCGCGCTGCCCGTGGTCAGGCAGTTCATCGCGCGGGTGAAGGAACGGGCCAGCGGCGCCGAGGTGTCGCAAGCGCTGAATCCCGCCCAGCAGGTCATCAAGATTGTCCACGAGGAGCTCGTCGAGATCCTCGGCGGCGAGGCTAGGCGGCTGCGGTTCGCCAAGGTGCCGCCGACCGTGATCATGCTGGCGGGCCTGCAGGGTTCCGGTAAGACCTCGCTGGCCGGCAAGCTCGCGCTGTGGCTCAAGGAGCAGGGCAATACGCCGCTGCTCGTGGCAGCCGACCTGCAGCGGCCGAACGCCGTGGACCAGTTGCAGGTGATCGGGCGGCAGGCGGGCGTCCCGGTGTACGCTCCGGAACCGGGCAACGGCGTCGGCGATCCCGTCGCCGTGGCGCGGCAGTCGCTCGACGAGGCGCGCCGGACGCTGCACAACATCGTGATCATCGACACCGCGGGCCGCCTCGGCATCGACCAGGAGATGATGGCGCAGGCCGCCGCGATCAGGGACGCGGTCGAGCCCGACGAGATCCTGTTCGTCGTCGACGCGATGATCGGCCAGGACGCGGTGGCGACCGCGCAGGCCTTCCTCGACGGCGTGGGCTACGACGGCGTGGTGCTGACCAAGCTGGACGGTGACGCCCGCGGTGGCGCGGCGCTGTCGATCGCGGCGCTGACCGGCAAGCCGATCATGTTCGCGTCCACCGGCGAGAAGCTGGCCGACTTCGACATGTTCCACCCGGACCGGATGGCCTCGCGCATCCTGGACATGGGTGACGTGCTCAGCCTGATCGAGCAGGCGGAGAAGGCGTTCGACGCTGACCAGGCAGCGTCAATGGCCAACCGGATGATGTCCGGCGAGGGGTTCACCCTTGAGGACTTCATCGAGCAGCTCGGCATGCTGCGCAAGCTCGGCCCGATCCAGAACCTGCTCGGCATGATGCCGGGCGCCGCGAAAAACAAAGAGCTGCTCTCGCAGATCAACGACAGGGACCTGGACCACGCCGAGGCCATCGTCCGCTCGATGACCCCGGGCGAACGGCAGAACCCGAAGATCATCAACGGCTCGCGGCGGCTGCGCATCGCCAGCGGCTCGGGCACCACGGTTGGCGAGGTGTCCCAGCTCGTCACGAACTTCTTCGAGGGCCAGAAGCAGATGAAGCAGATGCTGGGCGGCGCGATGCCCGGCATGCCGGGGATGATGGGCGCGGGCGCCCGGCGGGCGGCCAAGGCCGCGGCGAAGTCGTCGAAGAAGGGCAAGCGCAGGAGCGGCGACCCGCGCAAGGCGGCGCTAGCCGCGTCGGGCGGCGGCCAGGGCGGGCAAGGCGGCGGCCAGCAGGCGGCCGCCCAGGCCGCCGAGGCCCAGCAGCCGCCGGCCTCGATGGAGGAGCTGGCGGAGATGCTGCGCGACGCGCAGGCCGCCGGGGCCACCGGCGGTCAGGGCGGCGACAACGGCTTCGCCGGCTTCCGCGGCGGGCCGTCGGCGCTGCCGCAGTTCCCCGGCGGCGGCCAGCCCCAGGGCAACGTCCCGGCCGCCTTCGGCAAGCGCAACAACAAGAAGAAGAAGTAACCGCCGGGCGCGTACACTGCGGCACATGGTGGCCTTTCCGCAATCGCGGAATGGTGGAACGGACCTGTCTTGAGTGCGGTCAGATCTGGGTGCTGAAGGCCGCAATGGCAGGCCGCAAGCCTCCTCGTGCCCCGCGAGTCTCCGTAGCGACGGACCTGAGGTATACGCAAGGGCGTAGCCCCTTCACCAAGGCCGGGACGGACCAATTCCTGGCCGCTGCTCATCTGGACGACGCCGGTGCGGAGGACGAGGATTCCAAGCTTTTCAGGGAGTTGCAAGTCTGCCCGAGGTGCAGCGCGAGCCGGTATACACAGCGGCGGATCCGTGGTCAGGGAGAAAATCGCTAGGTCAGTCCGCCGCGATGGCGCGGACCGAGTCGATCGTGTCCGCTTCGGCGGCGAGCTTGTCCTCGCGGTAGCGGAGCACCCGCGCGAAGCGCAGCGCTACGCCGCCGGGGTAACGCGGGCTGCGCTGCACGCCGTCGAAGGCGATCTCCACGACGAGCTCGGGCCGTACGTACACGGTCCAGTCGTCGCGGTGGTCCTCGAGCTCGAGCAGCCGCTCGGTCTGCCAGGTGAGCAGCTCGTCGGTGAGGCCCTTGAACGTCTTGCCGAGCATCACCCAGCCGCCGGTCACCGGGTCGCGGGCACCCAGGTGCAGGTTGGACAGCCAGCCCTGGCGGCGGCCGTGGCCCCACTCGACAGCGAGGACCACGAGGTCCAGCGTGTGCCGCGGCTTCACCTTGATCCATCCGGCGCCGCGCCGCCCGGCGGCGTACGGCGCGGTCAGCGCCTTGACCACCACGCCCTCGTGGCCCCGGGCGACCGCGTCCTTGAAGAAGGCCGTGGCCTCGTCCGCGTCGCCGGTCACCAGCCGCGGCATGAGCATGGCGGCCGGGACGACCTTGGCGAGCGCCTCGTGACGCTGCTCGTCGGGCAGGTCGATCAGGTCGGCGCCGTCGAGGTGCAGCACGTCGAACAGGAACACCGACAGCGGCACCGGGTTTTCCGGCGCCGCGTCGCTCGCCGCCCGCGCGGAGGTGTCCTGGAACGGGTAGGGCCGGCCATCCGGCCGCAGCGCGATGAGCTCGCCGTCGAACACCGCGCTGCGCACCGGCAGCGCGGCGAGCGCGGCGACGACTTCAGGCAGCCGGGCCGTGATGTCGTCGAGCGTCCTGGTGAACAGCCGGACGGTCTTGTCGCCGTCTCCCGAGATGTGCGCCTGGATCCGGATGCCGTCGAGCTTCCATTCCACGGCGGCCGGCCCGCCTATCTTGGCCAGTGCCTCCTCAATGGACGGCTCGCTCCCGGCCAGCATCGGCTTCAGCGGCTGCCCGACCAGCAGCCCGAACCCGGCCAGCGCCGCGCTCCCGCCGCTCAGCGCCGCCCCGGCCACCGCGGGCAGCGACCCGCGCAGCATCACCGCGCGCCGCACCTGCGCCACGGGAACGTCAGCGGCCCGCGCCACCGCCTCGGTCATCACTCCGTCGAGCGCGCCCTGGCGCAGTTCCCCGGACAGCAGCCGCACGAGGAAGTACTGCTCATCGTCGGTGGCGGCGCCTAGCACCTCCCCGATCAGCCGCTTCCGCTCGGCCGCCGACCCCTTGCCGCTCTGCGCCCCGATCCTGCTGAACGCCTCGTCTACGTCG
>DATBBI010000257.1:0-23075 GCA_036271115.1 Trebonia sp. | reverse complement strand
CTGACCCGCTCCCGCGCCTCGGTGTAGGCCCGCGACGACTTCATCCGGAACACCACGGTCGCCGCGATCAGGAACGGCATGATCGCCAGCACGAGCAGCCCCAGCCGCACGTTGATGATGAGCATCGCGACGAGCACCCCGCCGAACGTGAGCACCGAGCTGATCATCGTGACCAGCCCCGTCTGCAGGAACGTGGACAGCGCGTCCACGTCGGTCGTCATCCGGGTCATGATCCGCCCGGACAGCTCGCGCTCGTAGAAGTCGAGGCCGAGCCGCTGCAGCTGCGCGAAGATCTTCACCCGCAGCGTGTACAGCAGCCGCTCGCCGTTGCGCCCGACGACCATCGTCTCGGCGATGTTCACCAGCCAGTCGCCGAACACGATCGCCAGCCCGGCCAGCGCCAGCAGCGCCACCGTGCTGAACGCCTGCGCCTGCACGCCGGAGTCGATCCCGCCGCGCACCAGCGCGGGCAGCGCCAGGTTGGCGGCGGCGTCGAGCCCGTCGAGCACCAGCCCGGCAATCAGCGCGACCGCGATCGGCCGTAGCAGCTTGCGCAGCGTGAAGCGCGTGTCCGCGGCCCGCGCCTGCGCCACGTCCACCTTCGGCTCGTCCTTGATCGGCGGCAGCGCCTCGACCTTGGCGAGCAGCTCTGGGCTCGGCGGCACGCTGCCGATCATCCCGTCCATGTGGGTGGCGCGTGCTGCCCCCCTGCGGGCCGCCCCCGCTCCCCGTCCCGAGTTTCCGGAACGGGCCCGTGGCTCCGCCCCAGCCGCCTGACGAGCCTCACCGGTGCCCGCCACGGCGACCGCCGGGGCTGGCAGCTGGCCGGCGTCGGTGCCTTCGGCGTCATCGCCGGGCCCGGAGATGAGCAGCCGGTACAGTTCCGACCGCTCCTCGAGCTCCGCCTGCGTGCCGATGTCGGCGAGCCGGCCCTCGGCGGTCATGACCGCGACCCGGTCGGCCAGGTTCAGCGTGGACCTGCGGTGCGCGATCAGCAGCGTGGTCCGGCCGGCCATCACCCGGTGCAGGGTGGCGTGGATCTCGGCCTCGACGCGCGGGTCGACCGCGGACGTCGCGTCGTCGAGCAGCAGCAGCCGCGGGTCGGTGATCAGCGCGCGGGCGAGCGCGACGCGCTGCCGCTGCCCGCCGGACAGCGTGAGGCCCTGCTCGCCGATCACCGTGTCGTACCCGTCCGGCAGGTCGCGGATGAACTCGTCGGCCTCCGCGGCCCGCGCGGCGGCTACGACCTGTTCGAACGTCGCGTCGGGCCGCCCGTAGGCAATGTTGGCGCGCACCGAGTCGGAGAACAGGAAGCTTTCTTCCATCACCATGCCGATGGCGGACCGCAGCGACTGCTGCGTCACGTCGCGCACGTCGTAGCCGCCGATCCGCACCGCGCCGCCGCGCACGTCGTAGAACCGGGGGAGCAGCAGGCTGAGCGTGGACTTGCCGGACCCTGACGGCCCGATGACCGCCACGGTCTCGCCGGGCCTGACCTCGAGCGACAGCCCGCGCAGCACCGGCTGCGACGGCACGTAGCCGAACTTCACGTCGTCGAACGTGATCCCGTTCGCGTCCGCGGGCAGGTCGATGGCGTCCGGCTTGTCGGTGATCGTCGGCCGCGAGTCGATGACCTCGAAGACCCTGATGACGCTGGCGCGGGCCTCCTGGCCGATCGTCACGAGGCTGGTGAGCACCCGCACCGGTCCGGTGAGCTGCGCCAGGTAGCTGGAGAACGCGAGAAAGGTGCCGAGCGTGACCTGGCCGTGGATCGCCAGCCAGCCGCCGAGCAGCAGGACGCCGACCAGCCCGAGCGACGGGATCGCGGTGAGCGCGGGGTTGTACCTGGCGGTGAACCGGAGCATCCGCAGCCTGGACCCGTACAGGTCCTCGCTCGCGGCCTCCATCCGCTCCATCTCCTGCTCTTCCTGGCCGAACCCCTTGACGACGCGGACCCCGCCGATCGCCTCGTCGACGATCCCGGCGACCTCGCCGACCTGCTGCTGCGCGTGCCAGCTGGCCGGGAACAGCTTCTTGCGCGCCGCCGTGGAGATCAGCCACAGCGCGGGCGCGACGGCGACCGCCACGAGCGACAGCAGCGGCGACAGGATGATCATGATGACCAGCGAGAAGATGAACAGGAACACGCTGCCGAGCGTCAGCGGCATCCACTGGATCAGGCCCTGCACCATGTTGAGGTCGGAGATCGACCGGCCGACGAGCTGGCCGGTGTGGATCTCGTCCTGCCGGGTGCCGTCCAGCCGGGACAGCGAGTCGAAAAGCTCGGTCCGCATGGCGTGCTGCACGTCGAGCGCCATCTTGCCGCCGCGGTACCGCCGCATGTAGATGCCGATGAAGTTGGCCGCCGCGGCGATGAGCAGCCCGATCGCCAGCGGCCAGACCGACTCCTTGTGCGAGACGATGACGTTGTCGATGATGCCCCGCTGCAGCAGCGGAATCGTCAGCGTCGCCGCGACAAAAAGCACCGACCCCGCCAGCGCGATGAGAACGTCCCGCCGGAACCGCCAGCAGTAGCCGACCAGCCTCCTGATCCAGCGAGCCTCATTGCTCTGCTGGCTGCCGTTGTCCTTCATCCATCCCTGCAACAACCAGCCACGAATTTTCATTTCCCAAACTAACGACCTACGCCAATTGGCTTACCCCCGCCCGTGCCCGCGCCCCCGGGTACGGACACGAGCGGGGGCGTCGTCCCCCACCGTCAGCAGTCGACCACTGCAGCCTTGCTCCCCGTGGCGTCACACAGCACCCGCAGGTCCCTGGCGACGCGCGCGAGCCATCTCCGCACTCCCACCGTATGGCAGGCGTCGCCGCCCGCCCAACGAATATTCATCCGTAAGCTAGCACCACCCACCGACATTTCAGCGAGGACGACGCCGCGCACCCGCAATGGCAACTAATTGCTATCGAAGACCGCCCGACCCCTGGCAAAGTCGCACCTCATTGCCATTGGCAACGCCCGCGCTCGGTTTTTCATGATCACGAAAGTTTCGCACCCTATACGCGTGCTTTCTTTCCGTGATCATGCCGTTAACCGAAGCCGTCCGTCCCGGATGATCCGCGAGGCCCCATCCGGGCAGGACCGCCAGGCACAGGGCCGCCATCTTCGCATCAGTTCCGTGGGGATAAACCGGACAAATCAGGCGGAGAAGTGGTCATAACTGATGGGAAGTTGGCGCGGGCAGCCTGATAGCGCCGCTGAGCAGCTAGCGCATTCGACTCAGTATCACTTCCGGCCTCTAGAACCGGACAAATCGGGCGCGAAAGGGCCGAAAGTGATGCGAAGACGAAAAGTGATACGAAGTCGCGGGAGCCGTGCCGGACTTTACGAGCGCCGCTCGAATGTCGGGGGGGTTCGCTATGGTCCGTGCCATGAGGCTCCTGCACACGTCCGACTGGCATCTCGGGCGCTCGCTGCATAAGGCCGACCTGCGCGAGGCGCAGGAGCGGTTCCTCGATCACCTCGTGGAGACGGCGCGCCAGGAGCGAGTGGACGCCGTGCTCATCGCGGGCGACGTCTACGACCGCGCGGTGCCCCCGGTGGACGCGGTGGCACTGTGCGAGCAGGCGCTCGCGCGGCTGCGCGACACCGGCGCCCGGGTGGTGGTGATCAGCGGCAACCACGACTCCGCGCGCCGCCTCGGGTTCAGCAGCGCGCTCATCGACGCCTCCGGCGTGCACCTGCGCACCCGGCCCGCGACGCTCGCCGAGCCGGTCATGCTGCGCGACGACCACGGCCCGGTGGCCGTCTACGGCGTGCCGTACCTGGAGCCGGCGGTCGGACTGCCCGCCTTCGACGGGCCGCGCGCTCACTCGGCCGTCCTCGGCGAGGCGGTGGCGCGCATCCGGGCCGACGCCGCGTCGCGCGGCGTACGGCGCACGGTCGTGATGGCGCACGCCTGGGTGGCCGGGGGAGGGGGCAGCGACTCCGAGCGGGACATCTCGGTCGGCGGCGTCGGCTACGTCCCGGCGAGCCTGTTCGACGGGTTCAGCTACGTGGCGCTCGGCCACCTGCACGGCCAGCAGACGATCGCGGAGCACATGCGCTACAGCGGCTCGCCGCTGCCGTACTCGTTCTCCGAGGCGCATCACAAGAAGGGCAGCTGGCTGGTCGAGGTCGGCGCCGACGGCGGAACGCGCGCCGAACGGGTACCCGCGCCGGTCTACAGGAAGCTCACCGTGCTCCGCGGCCATGTCGAGGATCTCCTCACCGCACCGGAATTCACCGACCGCGAAGGCGACTTCGTCGCCGTCACGATCACCGACACGGCCCGCCCCGAGGCCGCGATGGACCGGCTCAGGAAGCGGTTCCCGCACATCCTGACGCTGGAGTTCAAGCCCGAGGGGGTGACCGGCGACACCCGCAGCTACGGCGAGCGGGTCAAGGGCCGGGACGACCTCGCGATCGCCGCCGAGTTCGTCAAGCACGTGCGGAACGCTCCGGCCAGCGAGGCCGAGAACGAGCTGCTCACGGCCGCGTTCGAGGCCGTCCGCGAAGGAGCGTGCTGAATGCGCCCGCACCGGCTCCGCGTCCAGGCCTTCGGCGCGTTCGCCGCCACGGAAGAGGTCAGCTTCGACGACCTCGAGGGCCTGTTCCTCCTGCACGGCGAGACGGGCGCGGGGAAGACGACGCTGCTCGACGCGATCGCGTTCGCGCTCTACGGCCGGGTGCCTGGGGAGCGCGGCAAGACGCGCAGGCTCAGGTCCGACCACGCGCCGGCCGGCGTCCGTACCGAGGTGGAGCTCGAGGCCACGATCGGCGGCCGGCGACTGCGGATCACCCGCAAGCCGGAACAGGAGCGCCCGAAGAAGTCGGGCACGGGCGTGACCAGGGAGCAGGCGTCGGTGCTGCTCGCCGAGCTGACCCCGGCCGGGGACTGGGAGGTCAAGTCCACCCGCATCGGCGAGGCCGACACCGAGATCGCGGACCTGATGGGCATGTCCGCCGAGCAGTTCTTCCAGGTGGTGCTCCTCCCGCAGGGCCAGTTCGCGCAGTTCCTGCACGCCGACGCCGAGGCGAGGGCGCGGCTGCTGCAGAAGCTGTTCGGCACCGACAGGTTCCGCGCCGTCGAAGACTGGCTGGCCGAGCGCCGCCGCGCCACTGCCGCCGCGGTGACGGTCGCCGCCGACCGGGTGAACCTCCTGGTGGCCCAGGTCGCCCAAGCCGGCAGCATCGCGGTCCCGGAGACGATGGACGTGCCCGCCGACGCGCCTGACCCGTGGCAGGCGGCGTGGGCGGCGGACCTGGCGGCGTCCGCCGCCGCCGAACGGGACGCCGCCGCGACGGTCGTCGCGGCGCGCAAGGCCGAGCTCGACGCGGCACTGGCCGCCAAGGCCCTGGCCGAGCAGCTCGCCGACCGCCAGCGCCGCCGCCGGGACACCCTCCGCCAACAAGCGGAGCTCGAAGCCGCCGCCCCCGCGATCGCGCGAACCCGCGCCGCGGCCGACGCCGCCGCGCGCGCCGCCGAGGTCGCCCCGGTGCTCGCCGAGGCCGACCGTGCGGCGGCCGCGGCCACGGCGGCACGCCACGCCGAGGAGCAGGCTCGCGCGGCGATCCCCGACGACAGCACTACGGCGCGGGACGCCGGCCCGGGAGCGCTGCGGACCGCGGGACAGGAGCAGCAGTCCCGGCTCGGCATGCTGGACGGCCTGCGCGCCGACGACAGCCAGGCCGCGGACGAAGAGGAGAACGCGGCGGCGGCGCTCGACAGCGTGGCCGAGTTCGAGCTGGCGCTCGCCGCGGCGCAGGCCGCGGCGGCCGGCCACCGGGCCGCCCGCCCGGCGGCGGCCCGGGCCCGCGACGACGCCGACCAGGCGGTTGCCGCGCTGCCGGCCGCGCAGGCCGCGGCCGATACCGCCCGCCGCGTCGCGGCCGACGCGGCCGCCCTGGCGGCCGAGCGTGCCGACAGGGACCGGGTGCACGAGGCGCACCTGGGCGCCCGCGAGCGGGCCGTGACCCGCCGCGAGGAGGCCAGCGCCGTGCGGGAGGCGCGCATCGACGGCATGCGCGCCGAGCTCGCCGCGACGATGACCGACGGCTCGCCGTGCCCGGTGTGCGGCTCGCTCGATCACCCGGACCCTGTCGAGCCCACCTTCCAGCCCGTCAGCCGCGAGCAGGAAGACGCCGCCACCGTGCGCGCGGAAGCGGCGTCGGCCGAGGCCGACGAGCTCGGCAGGCACGTGGCAGCGGCCGACGCGCGGATCGGCGACCTCGCGCAGCGCCTGGCGGACGCGGGCTTTCCCGGCTCGCTCGCCGCCGCCGACGGCGCGCTCGCCCTGCTGCCGGCTGGCCCGTTCTCGGCGGAGGCCGCCCAGGCCGCCGACCCCGCGGCCCTCGCCGCCGCCGTCCGCCAGGCGGCGGCCGACGCCGGCCGGCTCGAAACGGACGCCGCCGCCCTCGCGGCGCACGCCGGGACCCACCCCGACCGCCAGCGCGAGCTGGAGGCCCTCGACGCCGCCATCGCCGCCGGTAACGCCAGGCTGGCGGAGCTGACCGAGAAGCACGCCGCCGCGCATGCGGAGGCCGCGGGGGCGGCCGCCCGCGCCGGGGAGCACCGGGCCAAGATCCGCGCCCAGCTCGGCGCCGCCCCCGATCTGGACGCGGCCGTACGGAGCACCCGCCTGCTCGCCGAGTCGCTCGCCGCGGCCGCCGACGCGGCCGACGAGACCTCGCGCGCCGCCGCCGAGGCGCACGAGGCGGCCGAACGCGCGGTCAAGGCCACGGCCGAGGCCGGCTTCGACGCACCCGATGCCGCCGGGGCCGCGTTCAAGGACGCCGCGTGGCGCCGCGACGCCGCCGACCGTGTCGCCCGGCACGAGGCGGAGGCCGAGGCCGTCGCCGTGCTGCTCGCCGATCCCGCGCTTGACGTCGAGCTCGACCCGCCCGCCCCCGTCACCGAGACGACGGAGGCGGCCGGCCAGGCGCAGCGGGAGCACGACGCCGCCAACGGCGCGCACGGCACCGCATGCCACACCGCCGTGCAGCTCGCCGGGCTCAAGCCGCAGCTCGAGGACGCGCTCGCCGCCCTCGCGCCGCTCCGCGAGCGCGCCGAGGAGGCGCGCCAGCTGGCCGACCTCGCCGCCGGCCTCGGCGCCAACCAGTACCGCATGACCCTGTCCAGCTTCGTCCTCGCCGCACGCCTCGAAGAGGTCGCCAAGGCCGCGAGCGAGCGCCTGCGGACCATGACCGCGGGCCGTTTTACCCTGGTGCACACCGATACCCGCCGCGGCGGCGGCAAGGCGGGGCTCGGGCTGCTGGCCTGCGACGCGTGGACCGGCGTCGACAGGGACACGAGCACGCTGTCCGGCGGCGAGACGTTCCTCGCCAGCCTCGCGCTCGCGCTCGGCCTCGCCGACGTGGTGACCGCCGAGGCGGCAGGCACCCCGATGGAGGCGCTGTTCGTTGACGAGGGCTTCGGCACCCTGGACGAGGACACGCTCGACGAGGTGATGAACGTTCTCGACGGCCTGCGCGCCGGCGGCCGGATCGTGGGCATCGTCAGCCACGTCGCCGAACTCCGCCAGCGCATCCCCGCCCAGGTGCACGTCCGCAAGGGCCACCACGGCAGCCACGTCACGGTCACCGCGGGCTAGCCCCCGCGAGCTCCCGCGTGTAGAAGCTGAACCGCGCGCTGCGGGCACCACCGACGGCATTCTCCGATGTCAACGGCGAGCGCCGCTGCCTCCGGTGTCGGCAGCAGTCCGCCGAGCCGCGCCGGATTGAGGACGCCATCAGAGTGTGACGACCACCTTGCCCGCGGGGTGGCCCTTGTACTGGTAGCCGACGGCTTCGCCAATGTCCGTGAACGGGTAACCGCGATCGATGACCGGGGTTACCTTGCCGGCCTCGATGAGCTCGGTCAGCGTGGTCAGCAGCGCTTTCGGCCGCGGGTGGCGGGTGATGTCCGCCACGGTGATCCGCTGCGGGACCAGGGGTGCCAGCGCGAGGGCCCCGACGACGTTGCTGACGGGCCGGAGCCAGCGACCGTCCGGGCCGCCGACGATCACGAGAGTGCCCTTCGGGGTCAGGACGCGCCGACACGCCCGAGCCGGGCGGCCGCCCGCGGTGTCGATGATGAAGTCGTAGCGCTGCCCGCCCCGGGTGAAATCCTCCGCCCGGTAGTCGATGACCTCCTTCGCGCCGAGCGACCGGACGAGATCCGCGTTCTTCGCGCCGCACACGCCCGTGACCAGCGCACCGACCGCCACGGCGAGCTGCACGGCAAACGTGCCGACGCCGCCAGATGCCCCGGTCACCAGGCCGCGCTGGCCTGGCTCGATCCGGCCCTCGTCGCGCACCGCGAGCAGCGCGGTGGCGGCTGCCATCGGCACGGCGGCCGCTTGCTCGTGCGACAGGTTCGCCGGCTTGGGCGCTAGCAGGTCCTGCCGCACGCTAACGTACTCGGCGAAGCCGCCCTCGCGCAGCAGCGCGAACACGTCATCGCCAGGGCGGAACCCCCGCACGGCCGAACCGACCGCCTCCACCGTGCCCGCCATGTCACAGCCGGCGACGGCGATCTTCGGCGACCGCAGGCCGAGGGTGCCTGGCATCAGGCGCGCGGCGTACGGTCGGCCGCTGATGTGGTGCCAGTCGTAGGGATTGACCGAGGTGGCGCGTACCCGGACGAGCACCTCGTCGTCGGCCGGCGCGGGCGTGCCCAGGCTGGTGATCTGGATCTGGCTCGGTGGCCCGTATGCCCCCAAGACAACTGCCTGCATGATGTCCTCCCTGTCGCGCGGTTCTTACGTTGTAAGTCTTACGTTGTAAGATAATTCTTACGACGTAAGAAAGTCAACAAAGGAGGTGACGCGAGCTGAGTAGCCGCCGGTCAATCGCGTCGACCTGGCGCCATCCGGCTTACGCTGTACGAATGGGTACGCAGACAGGCCGCCAGTGACCACTCAGACGGGGGCTGGTGCCTCCGGCGCCCGGGCAAGCCGGTCTCGGGTACCGCTAAGCCGGGAGCGCGTGTTGCGCGCCGCGGTGCGGGTGGCCGACGAGGGCGGCATCGAGGCGGTAACGATGCGCCGGCTCGCGGACGAGCTCGGCGCCGAGGCGATGTCGCTCTACTATCACGTCGCGAACAAGGAAGACATCCTGGACGGCATGATCGACGTCATCGCCGGGGAGATCAACGAGGCCGTCGAGCGCCTCGCCGGGCCGGCGTCAGGGTCCGCCTGGAAGAGCGCCGCCAGGCAGCGCATCCTGACCGCGCGCCAGGTGCTGCTCAGGCACCCGTGGGCGCCCCCTGTTTTCGAGACGCGGACCACGGCCAGCCCCCAGATCCTGCGGTATTTCGACGGCCTGCTCGCGCTCATGCGCGACGGCGACTTCTCCTGGGACCTGGTGCATCACGCGCTGCACGCTCTGGGCAGCCGGGCGTTCGGCTTCAGCCAGGAGATGTTCACGCCCGCCGCGGGCCCTGCAGACGACATGGACCCGGTGGCGGCCGCGGCCATGGCCGCCCAGTTCCCGAACCTGGCCGGGATGCTGGCCGACATCGTCCACGACGACCCAGACTCGACCCTCGGCTGGTGCGACGACCAAGAAGAGTTCGAGTTCGGGCTGGACATCGTCCTTGACGGGCTTGACCGGCTGGGGGGTCGTCGCTGACCGCCGGGAGACGCCACGGGCCCCGTTCAGAAACTGAAATCTCATTTAACGCGATGTGCATGGAGCCGTTACATAACGCTCGATTGACTGTGGCCACCTGCGAAAATCACCCCGGGGGGGTCTCGTACTATCCCGGTCCCCGGTTTACTATCGGTCCTTGGGAGGCTACAAGAACGAACGAAACCCCTGACTAACCGCTGAGGGACGGCGGACGAACAGCGTCAGGCGGCTATCGGCAGGAGGGGTTCCGGCATGTCGGTTTCTGCGGTGCGGCGCATTGTTGTCGGAGTTGACGGCTCTGCTGAATCAGCTGCCGCGCTCCGCTGGGCTTGCCGTGAGGCAGCGCTGCGCCGCGCGGAAGTGCACGCGATCTATGTCCGGGAGGCGCCGTACTACAGCATGGCCAGTTACGCGATGCCCGGCCAGGGTTACCCGGGCGACGTGGACACGGACATGATGTGGAAGTCGGTGCTCCCTGAGCTCGCGGCGGGCGTGCTGGTCCGCACCGAGGTAGCCGACGGGCTCGCCGCGCGCGTGCTGCTCGAGAGCTGCGCGGGGGCGGACATGCTGGTCCTCGGGACCGCTGGTGACATGCCGGGCGCGGGATGGTCGCCCGGCCCGGTGATCCGCGCGTGCCTGCGCCGCGCCCCGTGCCCGGTGGTCGTGATCAGCGTCGCGCAGGAAGCGCTCCCGGTCGGCGCCGGAGCGCCCGTTCCCGCGGGCGCGTGGCGGTAGCGGACGCCGCCGGGGACCCGGCGCCCGCGGCGGACAGCGTCCCGGTTGTCACCGACAACCCCGCGGAGTCCAGGTACGAGCTGCACCTCGGCAACGAGCTCGCGGGTTTCGTCAAGTACCACCTGCGCGGGCAGCAGATCACCCTGATCCACACGGAGATCGATCCCCGGTTCCAGGGTGCCGGGCTGGCCACGCACCTGGCCAGGTTCAGCCTCGACGACGCCAGGAAGCGGGACCTAGCCGTGCTGCCCTCCTGTCCGTACATCCGTTCCTGGATCCGCAAGCACCCCGAATACGCGGACCTGGTACCGGACGGCAGGCGCGCCGAGTTCGGCCTCTAGGCTGACAGCGTGACGCGCGTATGGCTGCCCGATCCACCGGAGACCGTAGCATCCCTGCAACCCCTGCCCGACGGCATCGAAGCCGACGTCTGGGCCGGCGGTGAGCCGCTGCCGGGCAGCAAGGACGAGGTCGAGTTCATCGTCCTGCCCATGGGCTCGCGGCCGGCCCTGCTGTCGGCGGTCACCGGCCTGCCCAGGCTGAAGGTCATCCAGCTGTTGTCCGCCGGCGCCGAGCAGATCGTCGGCCACGTCCCGGCGGGCATCACCCTCTGCAACGCGCGCGGCGCGCACGACACGGCGACCGCGGAGCTGACGGTGGGCCTCATCGTGGCCAGCATCCGGAACTTCCCTCGCTTCGTCAGGGCGCAGGAAGCCGAGGAGTGGGACTTCGCGGTCAGCGAATCCGTGGCCGGCAAGCGCGTGCTGATCGTCGGCTACGGCTCGATCGGCGCCGCGGTGGAGCGGCGGCTGGCCGGCTGGGAGGTGACGATCGAGCGGATCGCGCGGCACGCCAGGGACGGCGTGCGGCCCATCACGGAACTGCACGAGGCGCTCGAGCAGGCGGACGTCGTCGTCATACTCCTCCCGGTCACCGACGAGACCAGGCACCTGGTCGACGCGAAGTTCCTGCGCAGCATGAAGGACGGCGCGCTGCTGGTGAACGCGGCCCGCGGCCCGATCGTGGACACCGATGCGCTGCTGAAGGAGCTCACCGCCCAGCGCATCACGGCCGCGCTCGACGTCACGGACCCCGAGCCGCTGCCGCCAGGCCACCCGCTGTGGCAGGCGCCCGGCCTGCTGCTCACCCCGCACGTCGGCGGCGCCATCACCGGGGCGCGCGACCGCGCCTACGCGGTTGTCAGGGATCAGCTGGCCCGCTACGCCGCTGGCGAACCGCTGCGGAACGTCATCGGCCCCCGGGGATATTAGCTGTACCCCGGCTTACGATGGGGGGCATGGTCACGGAACCGACGACCGCGGCGGCCGCGGCCGCCCAGGCCCCCAGCCAGCCAAGCCAGGAGACACGTCCGGTCATCGTGACCGTGGACGACGATCCGCAGGTGTCCCGCGCGGTCGCGCGCGACCTGCGGCGGCGGTACGGGGAGAACAACAGGATCGTGCGCGCCGAGTCGGGTCAGGACGCCCTCGACGCGCTGAGGCAGATGAAGCTCCGCGGCGACCAGGTCGCGGTCATCCTGGCGGACTACCGGATGCCGGGCATGAACGGCATCGAGTTCCTCGAGCGGGCGATGGACATCTACCCGTTCGCCAAACGGATACTGCTGACCGCGTACGCGGACACCAACGCGGCGATCGACGCGATCAACATCGTCGACCTCGACTACTACCTGCTCAAGCCCTGGGACCCGCCGGAGGAGAAGCTCTACCCGCCGGTGGACGAACTGCTGAGCTCCTGGCGCCGGGAGGAAAGAAAGCCGATCAGGGAGGTCAAGCTGGTCGGGCACCGCTGGTCGGCGCCGTCGTCGCAGCTGCGCGACTTCCTGGCCCGCAACCAGGTGCCCTATCACTGGTTCTCGAGCGACGAGCCGGAAGGACAGCGGCTGCTCGAGGCCGCCGGCACGGACGGCCACCACCTGCCGGTGCTGATCACGGTCGACGGCGAGGCCCTCATCATGCCGAGCAGCGCCGAGGTCGCGGCGAAGGTGGGGCTGGCGACCACCCCGGAGCGCGACTTCTACGACCTGGTCGTGGTCGGCGGCGGGCCCGCCGGGCTCGGCGCCGCCGTCTACGGCGCCTCCGAGGGGCTGCGCACGCTGCTCGTCGAGAAGTTCGCGACCGGCGGGCAGGCGGGGCAGAGCTCGCGGATCGAGAACTACCTCGGCTTCCCCGAAGGGGTGTCCGGCGGCCAGCTCACCGAGCGGGCACGGCGGCAGGCCGTCAAGTTCGGCGCCGAGCTGCTGACCACCCGCGAGGCGACAGGGCTGGAGATCAACGGCCCGGCCAGGACCGTGCGGCTCAACGACGGGTCCGCGGTCGACGCGAAGGCGATCATCCTGGCCCCCGGCGTCTCCTACCGGCAGCTGAACGCGCCGGGCTGCGACCAGATGCTGGACGCCGGCGTCTTCTACGGTGCGGCGCTCACCGAGGCCGAGGGCTGCAAGGACCAGGACGTGTACGTGGTCGGCGGCGCGAACTCGGCCGGGCAGGCCGCCGTCTACCTGGCCAGGTTCGCCAGGTCGGTGACGATGCTGGTGCGCGCGGGCTCGCTCGAGCAGTCGATGTCGTACTACCTGATCCAGCAGATCGCGGGCATCGACCAGATCACCGTCCGCACCTGCACCGAGGTAGCCGAGGTGCAGGGCGACGGCCACCTGGAGCGGCTCGAGCTGCGCGACCTGAATAGCGGGAGCCTGGAAACAGTAGACGCCGGTCAGCTGTTCATATTCATCGGAGCGGCGCCGAGAACCGGCTGGCTCGACGGCGTGGTGGCCCGCGACGAGCGCGGGTTCGTTCTCGCCGGGCTCGACCTGAGCGAGGATCACCTCGCCGAATGGCCGCTGGACCGGCAGCCGTTCCACCTGGAGACAAACGTCCCCGGGGTCTTCGCCGTGGGTGACGTGCGGGCCGAGTCCGCCAAGCGGGTCGCGTCCGCCGTGGGAGAGGGAGCCATGGCAGTGATGTTCGTGCACAGGTACCTGGAGCCAAAATGACCGCCACCGACGCCACCGACGTCCCCGACGCCCCCCGCGTCACCATCACCCAGTGCAACCCGGGGGAGCTGCGCACGCTGTTCCTGTTCGAGAAGCTCACCGACGAGCAGCTGGGCAGGCTCTGCGCCGAAGGCCACGTAGAGATCATCGAGCCCGGCCAGGTGTTCCGCGAGGGCGACCCCGCCGAGTGCCTGTACGTGCTCATCGAGGGCACCGTGGTGCTGTCGCGGAAGGTCGGCGAGGACGACGTCGAGATCAGCAGGACCAGCCAGCGCGGCGTCTACGCAGGCTCGTTCCAGGCCTACCTCGGGGACCGGGTGCCGCAGGCCTACCCCAACTCGCTGCGGGTCACCGAGCCGTCCAGGTTCTACGTCCTCGGCGCGGCATGCTTCGCGCAGATCATGAACGAGTGGTTCCCGATGGCGGTGCACCTGCTTGAGGGGCTGTTCTTCGGCGGCCAGCGGACCCGCGAGGCGGTCGGCCAGCGGGAGCGGCTGCTCGCGCTCGGCTCGCTGACCGCTGGTCTGACCCACGAGCTCAACAACCCCGCCGCCGCGGCGGTGCGGGCGACCGCCAGCCTGCGCGAGCGGGTCTCGGGGATGCGCGGCAAGCTGCGGATGATGGCGGCGGGCAAGTTCGAGCGCGCGAGCCTGGAATCCATCATCGACCTGCAGACGCGGGCGGTGGAGAAGGTCTCCAAGGCGCCGAAGCTCAGCGCGCTCGAGACGTCCGACGCGGAAGACGAGATCAGCGACTGGCTGGAGGACCACGGCTGCCACGACGGCTGGCAGATCGCCCCTACGTTCGTCCAGGCGGGCCTGACCCCCGAGTGGCTGGACGAGGTGCGGGACACGGTCGGCGACGGCATGCTCGAACCGGCGCTGCGCTGGCTGAACTACACCATCGAGACCGAACTGCTGATGAACGAGATCGAGGACGCGACGACCCGGGTCTCGACCCTGGTCGGCGCGGCCAAGCAGTACTCGCAGCTGGACCGCGCGCCGTTCCAGGTCATCGACGTGCACGACCTGCTGGACAGCACGCTGCTGATGATGGCCGCGAAGATCGGCACGGGCGTGCACATCGTCAAGGACTACGACCGCTCGCTGCCGCCGATCCCGGCCTACGCCGCCGAGCTCAACCAGGTGTGGACGAACCTGATCGAGAACGCGGTGCAGGCGATGGGCGGGACGGGCACGCTGACCATCCGCACGGCGCGGGACGACGGCAACGTGCTCGTCGAGGTGGGCGACAACGGCCCCGGCATCCCTGATGACATCAAGGAGCGGATCTTCGAGCCGTTCTTCACCACCAAGCCGGTCGGCGAAGGCACCGGGCTCGGCCTGGACATCGCCTGGCGGATCGTGGTGAAGAAGCACCACGGCGACCTGCGGGTCGAGTCGCGGCCCGGCGACACCCGCTTCCAGGTCCGGCTCCCCGTCGCGCAAGAACAGCCGGAACAGCCGCAACAGCAACCGCAGGAGGCGTAACCGATGACCGAGATGCAGGGCGTCGACCCGTCCGTGCCGCCGAGCGGCACCGGCTGCGTCGAGTGCGAAGCGGCTCAAGGCTGGTGGCTGCACCTGCGCCGGTGCGCGCAGTGCGGCCACATCGGCTGCTGCGACAACTCGCCGTCCCAGCACGCGACCCACCACGCGAAGGAGACCGGTCACCCGGTGATCCGCAGCTTCGAGCCTGGCGAGGCCTGGTTCTGGTCCTACCCGGAGGAGGACTTCTACGAGTCCGGCCCGGCGCTCGCCCCGCCGCAGCACCACCCGATGGACCAGCCCGTCCCCGGCCCGGCCGGCCGGGTGCCGCGGGACTGGCGGGCTAAGCTCAATCCATGAGCGTTATCTCCCGCGGCTTCCACCCCCGCAGGGGCGGCGACGAGCGGCTGCCGCCCGGCCAGTACCTGGAGCGCGGCTACCCCGTGCTGTCCGCCGGCCCGACGCCCCGGGTCAGCACCGACACCTGGCAGTTCACGATTACCACGGAGACCGGTGAGGCGGCCGCCAGCTGGAACTGGCAGCAGCTCATGGCCCTGCCGCAGGTGGACGTCACCACGGACATCCACTGCGTGACGAAGTGGTCCAAGCTGGACACGCACTGGCGCGGTGTCTCACTCGACACGCTGCTCGACGGCGTCCAGACGAACGCCGGCTACGTGCTGGCCCACTCCTACGGCGGCTACACGACAAACCTGCCGCTGCCCGACATCCGCGACGGGAAGGCGTGGGTGGTCTACGAGTATGAGGGCGAGCCGCTGCACCCCGAGCACGGCGGGCCGATCCGCATGCTGGTGCCGCACCTGTATTTCTGGAAGTCCGCGAAGTGGGTCAACGGCATCACCCTGATGCTCCGCGACCAGCAGGGCTTCTGGGAGCAGCTCGGCTACAACGACTACGGCGATCCGTGGCGCGAGCAGCGGTACCAGGGCGACTGATCTGGCGCGTCGCCACCGTCGACGCGACCAAAGACGAGACCGCGACCGCGCGCACCCTCGTGCTCGACGTGCCCGGCTGGCCCGGTCACCTGGCCGGCCAGCACGTGGACGTGAAGCTGACCGCCGAGGACGGCTACTCCGTGGAGCGCTCGTACTCGATCGCCTCCGCGGCTGACGGGACCCGCCTCGAGCTCACCGTGCAGCGCATCGCCGACGGCGAGGTCTCCCCGTACCTGACCGGGGATCTCCAGCCCGGCGACAAGCTGGAGTTGCGCGGCCCGATCGGCGGCTGGTTCGTCTGGGACCCGTCCTCGCCGGCGCCGGTCCTGCTGGTGGCCGGCGGCAGCGGCGTGGTCCCGCTGATGGCCATGATCCGCGCGAACACGGCCAAGGTTCCCGTCCGGCTGATCTATTCGGTCCGCTCTCCCGCCGACATCCTGTACGGTCCCGAGTTGTCAGAACGGGCCCGTGTTTCACCCCTCACCCTTACCTACCTGTACACCCGGGCCGCGCCCGCGGGTATGCCCGTCGGCCGCATCAACGCGGATGTCATTGCCGCGGCGGGCTGGCCGCCGGACAGCAAGCCGGCCGTCTTCGTCTGCGGCCCGACCGGTTTCGTGGAGGCCGCCGCCAACCTGCTGGTGGCCGCCGGCCACGACCCCGCGGTCGTCAAGACCGAGCGCTTCGGTCCCACCGGCTAGCCGCGAGGGACCTTCGTCCCGTCGCCGCGCGGCCAACGACCCTGGGCGCCGTCCGCGAGCCGCGTGATCGTCAGGAGATGAGCTACCGGCAACCCAGCCTGGCCCCGGCGGCCGCGGCGGAACAAGCGCGGCTCCTCGCCAGCAACGCCCGCTACCTGATCGCCACGGCGGCCAGGGCGCCATCGATCCATAACAGCCAGCCGTGGCGCTTCCGGGTGGACGCGGACGCGGTGGAGCTGTGGGCCGATCCCGCCCGCAAGACGCGGGACGACGCGATCGGCCGGGAGATGCTGATCAGCTGCGGTGCGGCGCTGTTCGGGCTGCGGCTGGCGGTCCGCTCTCTCGGGCACCTGCCCGTGACCGACCTGCTGCCGGACCCGTCCCAGCTGAGGCTGCTGGCCCGGGTGCGGGTCGCGACGGGCGCGCGTGCCATCGGGCTGAACGAGCTGGAACGGCGCATGCTCGCCGCCGTGCCGCACCGGCACACCCATCGCGGCCCCTTCCTGGCGGAGCCGCTGCCGCCAGGGCTGCTCGCGGGGCTGCAGAACGACGCGCTGACCGAAGGCGCGACGCTGGCGCTCGTCGGCGACGGCCTGCCCGCCGACCGGCTGGCTAGGCTGGCCGCCGCCGCCCGCCGCGCGGACCTGGATCCCGGCGAGCGCGCCGGGATACGGCGGTGGACGAGAAGCCAGCGGAACCCGGCGGCGGACGGCGTTCCCGCGACCGCCCTGGTCGCCGGGACAGCTACCGCGGAGCCCGGACGGCTGCCGCAGCGTGATTTCGACCTCGGCAGGGACCTGGGCCTGCTGCCCGGCGGCGGAGCGCCTCCGGCGGCGACCGCGATCCTGCTGACGGGCGGCGACCGCCGCGCCGATTGGCTGCGCGCCGGGCAGGCGCTGCAGCGCGTGCTGCTGCACGCCGCGAGCGCGTGGGTGTTCGCCAGCCTGTACACGCAGCCGCTGGAGAACCCGCTGACCAGGGAGCTGATCCGCGATGAGCTGAGGCTGCCGGGCGATCCGCAGATGCTGCTGCAGTTCGGCCGCGCGGTCAGCGCGGCGAGCACCCCGCGCCGCCCGCCCGGTGAGGTGATGAACCCGTTACGGGTACAACCCCTCCAGGTGCTCGGCCACCCCGTCCTCGTCATGGCCGCCGATGACGCGGGTCGCGGCGGCGAGCACGGCCGGGTGCGCGTTCGCGACCGCGCAGGAGACGCCGGCCCAGGTGAGCAGCGGCAGGTCGTTCGGCATGTCACCGAACGCGATGACCTGCGCGGCGCTGATGCCGCGGGCGGCCGCGAGCTCGGCGATCGCGCTCGCCTTGCTGACCCCGGCCGCGGCGGCCTCGATGAGCCCTTTGCCGTTGGAGTGCGTGACGCTGACCAGTCCGTCGAGCACCGGCACCGCCAGGGCGAGCAGTTCGTCAGGGCTGTAGCCGAGGTGCCTGCCGAGCAGCTTGGCGGCCGGCTCGCCGAACAGCGCCCGGTCGCCGGGGCGCGGGATGGTCGCGTTGGCGTCCCAGCTGACCGCCTGGTACACGTCGTCGGCGGCGCGCCCGTGCGGGCGCTCGACGGCGAGCCCGATGCCGGGGATCGCGGCGCGCAGCGCCCGCGCCGCCGCGGCGAGCTGTTCAGGCTGGATCAGGTGCCGTGCGGTGACCGTGCCGGTGCGCATGTCGTACTCGACTGCCCCGTTGGAGCAGATCGCCGTCCCCCGCTGCCCGAACGTCTCCGCGATTCCCGTCATCACCCGCGGCGGCCGCCCGGTGACCAGCGCGAACCGTGCCCCCGCCGCCTCTACCCGCGCGAACGCCGCCACGGTGCGCGCCGAGATCGTCCCGTCGCTGCGGACAATAGTCCCGTCCAGGTCGCTAGCCACCAGCAACGGGAACGCATTCACAATGCCTAGAGCCTAATGGCGCCGGGCGCCCTGACGGGCCGTGGGTCAGCGGACGCCGCGCGGGCGGAACTGGATGCTGATCCGCGGCCCCGTTGTCCGCGCGGACTTGGGCACGGCGTGCTCCCAGGTGCGCTGGCAGCTGCCGCCCATGACGATGAGGTCGCCGTGCCCGAGGCTGTACCGCAGCGTGCCGGCATTGCCGCCAGTGCCGGTGCCAGTGCCCGTGCCGGCGCCCACGCGCGGCCGGAGCAGCAGCGGGCGCGCGGTGCCCAGCGACACGATCGCGACCATCGTGTCCTCGGTGCTGCCGCGTCCGATGGTGTCACCGTGCCAAGCGACGCTGTCCCGCCCGTCCCGGTACAGGCACAGCCCCGCCGTGCGGAACGGCTCGCCCAGCTCGGCCTGGTAGTGCTCGCTGAGCCGGTCGCGGCAGGCGGCAAGGACGGGATCGGGCAGTTCCGCGTCTTCCCCGTAGAAGCACAGCAGCCGGGGCACGTCGACCGTGCGGTCGTACATCCGGCGCCGCTCGGCCCGCCAGGGCACCCGTTCCGCGAGCCCCGCGAACAGCGAGCCGGATCCGGCCAGCCACCCCCGCTGCACGTCCACCCAGGCGCCATGCGCGAGCTGCACGCGCTCCGGTCGCAGCGGGCCCGGTGCCGGGTCGTCCGCCAAGTCGAGCAGCGACTCCTGCACGGTAACGACGGTCATGCGAACATGCTATCGCATATGGCGCAACCGGAAATAATACAGATGGCGGGCTTCGCGCTTGGCGCTAACCCGCCACCTGTCAAGTGAACTGAAATGGTCGCCTAGGCGACCGGACGAGCGCCCGTCAGACGGCGCGGACCTGCGCGGCCTGCGGACCCTTGGGGCCCTGGGTCACGCTGTATTCGACCTTCTGGTTTTCTTCGAGGCTGCGGTATCCATTTGCCTCGATCGCGGAGAAGTGGACGAAGACGTCCGCGCTACCGTCATCGGGGGCGATGAAACCATAGCCCTTGTCCGCGTTGAACCACTTTACGGTCCCCTGAGCCATTTTTCCTACGTGTCCTTCGAGATGAGCCTAGATCCGTGCACTTCGCGCGGATCAGCGCGGTATACCCGCTGCTAAACGGCAGTTGTATTTGCGGTCACTAAGTCCGCCAACAGCCAACGCCAATCTACCCCATCCAGAGCCAACAAACGGCGTCCTAGCCCGGAAAGGTGCCGCGGCTGCGCGACTGCAGGTCAGGAATGCCGTCCCTGCGCCGAGTTCCGCCGGTCTCCGCCCGCGCTCCGCCGCCCCGCATATCCAGAACGAACCCCTGCTCCGCCCCGGCGCGACCCCGACTCAGGGCCCGCTCCGTTGCCGCGCCACGACCGCCCGCCGGCGCCGCGAGAGGAACGCCCCGCAGGCGCCCACTCCGCGCGCCCGCGACCGCCCCCCTGCCCGCGCTGAGCCGAGTCATCGACCCGTGCGCCCCGCTCACCACGGTCATCGAACTGCCGGGCAGGCCGCTCGCCGCGATCGTTGAATCCCCGGACGGGCCGGTCGCCACGGTCACTGAACTGCCGGGCAGGCCGGTCACTGCGGTCGTCAAACCGACGCCCAGGCCGCTCACCGCTGCGGTCGAACGTCCGGACAGGCCGGTCACTGCGGTCGTCGAACTGCCGGGCGGGCCGGTCGCCGCGGCCGGGGCGCTGCCGTGGCTTGCCCCTGCCGGGCCGGCCGGCACCGGGCTGCCGCGCGCCGGGCTGTTCGGACAGCCGGTCCTCGGGCTGCACCAGATCGGCCGCCTTGTGCAGCAGCGTCACGCGCGGGACAGGCGAGCCGGCGATCTCGCGCACCACCGCGGAATCCGGGTCGGCCGCGGCGACCTGCGGGGTCACACCCGCCTTCCGCATCAGGGCGCTCACCTCGCGGGCCTGTGCGGCTGTTTGCATGGTTACTACCACGCCGTCGGCGCCGGCTCGTGCGGTGCGGCCAGAGCGATGCGCGTAGGCCTTGTGCTCGGCGGGCGGATCGGCGTGGATGACCAGGTCAATCCCGTCGACGTGGATGCCGCGGGCAGCGATGTCGGTGGCGACCATGACCCGCACCGCCCCGGACCCGAACGCGGCGAGGTTCCGTGACCTGGCGCCCTGCCTCAGGTTGCCGTGCAGTTCGGCGGCGGGGATCCCGGCGGCGGTGAGCTGGCGGGCGAGTCGCTCCGCGCCGTGCTTGGTGCGCGTGAAGACCAGAGATCGCTTGTCACCGCCGACGAGCGCCGCAATGACCTCCACCCGGTCTCCGGGGGAGACGGTGATCACGTGGTGCTCGATCTCGGCGGGGGAGGAGTTCTCGTCCACCGAGTGGCGCGCCGGATCGGTAAGGAACCGGCGGGCGAGCACGTCGATGGCACTGTCGAGCGTCGCGGAAAACAGGAGCCGCTGCCCGTCGGACCGCGTGGCCTCGAGCAGCCGCCGGACAACGGGGAGGAACCCCAGGTCGGCCATCTGGTCCGCCTCGTCGATGACGGTGATCTCGACGTCCGACAGGTCGCAGTGCCCCTGCCCGATCAGGTCGGCCAGCCGGCCAGGGGTGGCGACGATGATGTCCGTCCGCCGCTGCAGTGCGTTGACCTGCGGGCCTTGTGAGACCCCGCCGTAGATGGTCGTCACCCACAGGCGCATTGCCTTGGTCAGTGGCTTGAGCACCCCGTGTACCTGGGTCGCGAGCTCACGCGTCGGCACGAGTATGAGCCCGCGCGGCCGCCCGGCCGCGGTCCGGCCGCCGGCGAGCCGCGCGACCAGCGGCAGCGCGAAGCCCAGCGTCTTGCCCGAGCCGGTCTGCGCCCGCCCCAGGATGTCGCGTCCGGCGAGAGCGTCGGGGAGCGTCGCCTCCTGGATCGGGAACGGCGTAGTGATGCCCTCGTCGTCGAGCACGGCAACCAGCGAGGCTGGTACCCCGAGGGACGCGAAGGTGCTTTGGCGCACGGCAGAGTTCTCTGCTGGCATGGCAGTCAAAAGAAATCGTCTCCAGGACTCGGGGTGGCCGCATTAACTCAGGTGGTCACGTTGACCGTTCGTGCGGTCACGTTGACTGTGGCGCCACGTCCGTGGAAACCGATTCGCTCACCGAGCGACCTACTATTCCGTAAGTCTACCCTCACCGGGTAACCGGCTGCGCGTGCCGGGGCTGGTGTACCCGTGCGCGGACCGGAGCGAGGTGCACGAGCGCGTTGTAGGTAACGACCGCGATCGCCAGATGCATAACAAACAGGACGGCGACTGCCTTCCCCGGCTGTCCCTTCATGAGGATGTAGACGTCCGGCAGCCACAGAACGAGCGTGACCAGGACCGCCATCCGGAAGAACATCCACCGCGGCTGTGACGTGATCCTGGTCGTGACCGGCCAGGCAGCGCACGCGATGAGCACGCCGATCACGGTCAGCTTGGCGTAGTCACCGAACTGGAAGTGCACGTAGCCTCTGGTGCTGGGGATCAGGGCCTGCGCGATGACGACGAGGAGCGCGTCGGCCAGAAGCGAGCCGGCAAGCGACACGACGGTCGCCAGCACAACCCGTCCCGCCTGCGGCTGCTCGTGGTTCGCTGCGAAGTCGAGGTGGACGAGCGACATGACCCTATTGAGCATTCGGTCAGGCTAGTAGAGCGCGAAGTTCCCGGTGATGCACACTGCTCAGGGTTCCCTCTGACTTCAGTGTCAGCTTCATCACGGCCGCCGCAGCCACCACGTTCCCCGACACCCCTTACAGAGGGGGATGTCACACGGGCGTTTCCTGTTCCATGGCGATGGCTCATCACGACCCCACCCGACCGTATGAGTTTCTTTTATGATTGCGAAGGTTTGTCTCCTAATAAGACTGGAAGCCGACAGGCTGACAGCGTTCGTTGCTAGCCGAGGACGTAGTGATGGGCGAGCAGGAAGAGGCCGTCCGGCGCGATCCGGAGGTCCAGCAGGCCTGGAAGATCGCTGAAGTCGCCAGGGCCAGGTTGCTGGAGAGCGTGGAAGTGGGGGACGCCGAGGCCCTGGCGGAGGCGCAGCGGATGCTGGACGCGCTCCGGCAGGCGACCGATCTTGCCGCGGACGCGGAAGACCGCGCCCGGGTTCATGTGGGCCTCCTCTCCCAGGTCGAAGCGGACCGCCGCGCGACCGACCGGCACACGCCGCCCGACGGGCTCCCGGCAGACCCCGGCACAAAGTCCCGCCGCTCGTTCGGCCCGGGCCTAGCACTCGTGCTGGAGCACCCAGCGCTCGCCGCGCTGCTCTCCCTGGTCGCGGCGGCAGCCGCCTGGCTCGTGGCCAGGACCCTGGCCCGATACCGCAAGCGCTCCCGTTAGCAGGTAAGCCCGCGGGATTCTCACTGCTCGTAGACGGTGGGCCGGGTGGTGTGGCCGCGTCCGGCGGGCGTGGTCCACCGCATGACGCCAGGTTCTGGCTGTGCGAGCTGCCAGCCGGGGGCTTGCTTGCACCGGTGGTGGCGTCTGCAGGCGGGGGCGAGGTCGCACTGGCAGGTGATTCCCGCGGGGTAGGCGCGGGTGTGGTCGAGGTCGCAGTGCACGGCCTGGGCGCCGCAGCCGGGTGCGGTGCACCGCGCGGTGCGCGCCCGGACCAGGTGCTTCAGTTTCCTGCTGGGCGTGTAGCGGTCCTCGCGACCGGCATGGTCACAGGTCCCGT